>RFXE01000130.1 GCA_009921785.1 Alphaproteobacteria bacterium | reverse complement strand
CTCTTCTCGCTTTAGCGCAGCGTATCGAATTGCAACGCGCTTTGACGCGGCTTGGTTATGATGTCGGTGATCCGGATGGTCGTATCGGATCGCGGACGCGGGACGCGATCCGTGACTTTCAGCAACGCGCCGGATTGAGACCTGATGGTTATCCCAATCGGCGCGTGCTTGAAGCGTTGCAGGCGCGCTAGAACAGCTAGAGAGCCTATCTTAGCGCGGCAGTGTTGTCGTGCCCATCAAATGCTTATCGACGCTATGAGCCGCCTGACGACCTTCGCGAATGGCCCATACAACAAGTGATTGACCGCGCCGCATATCACCGCAAGCGAAAACCTTATCGACACTTGTTTTATATTGAACCGTATCGGCCGCGACATTGCCGCGGGGATCAAGCTTGGTGCCGAGATCTTTCACCATGCCCTCTTGCACCGGCGCGACAAAGCCCATCGCCAAGAACACAAGATCAGCGCGCAGTTTAAATTCGGTTCCCGGGATAGGTTGGAATTTATTATCTACGCGTACGCAGGTCAGCGCTGTAACTTTTCCGTCTTCGCCATCGAATGACACGGTGTTGACGGCGAAGTCACGCTCCGCGCCTTCTTCATGGCTTGAAGAAGTTCTGAGCTTCATCGGCCAATTCGGCCATGTGAGAAGCTTGTCTTCTTTCTCGGGTGGCTTTGTCATGATTTCAATTTGCGTCACCGACAATGCACCTTGGCGTACCGATGTACCGATGCAGTCAGAACCCGTATCGCCACCACCGATCACAACAACATGTTTGCCATTGGCAAGGATGGGTGTGTTTGATTTCAAAGGCTCATGGCCAACGCGACGATTTTGCTGCGGCAGAAAATCCATCGCGAAATGGATGCCGGAGAGTTCACGTCCCGGTACCGGAAGATCGCGGGGCTTTTCCGAGCCACCGGCAAGAATAACCGCATCATAAGAAGCCGTGAGATCAGCAACAGGCTTATCGATACCGATATTCACGTTGCAATGGAACACAACGCCTTCGGCTTCCATTTGCTTAACGCGGCGATCGATCAGCTGCTTTTCCATTTTGAAATCAGGAATACCATAGCGAAGTAATCCGCCGGGCTTTCCGTTTTTCTCGAACACATGAACTTCATGGCCCGCGCGCGCGAGTTGTTGTGCGGCAGCAAGACCGGCAGGGCCTGAGCCGACAATCGCTACACGCTTACCGGTCAAACGCGGTGCGGGTTCCGGATTGATCCAGCCTTCCGCAAAAGCGCGATCAACAATCGCGCATTCGATCGTTTTAATCGTAACGGGTTGATCATTCAGATTGAGTGTGCAGCTCGCTTCGCATGGGGCAGGACATACACGACCGGTGAATTCAGGGAAATTATTGGTCGAGTGCAAATTGCGCGCGGCCTCCTGCCAATCGCCCTGATACACAAGATCATTCCAATCCGGAATCTGATTATTTACCGGGCAGCCATTATGGCAATAAGGAATACCGCAATTCATGCAGCGCGCGGCTTGATCGCGTGTTGCTTCTTCCGAAAGCGGAATCACAAATTCCTTGTAATTGCGGATGCGGTCAGCCGCTGGCCCGTATTTACGGTCGCGGCGATCGATTTCGATAAATCCAGTGACCTTGCCCATATTACTCTCCCGCAACCGCCATCGGGCGGTTCTCGTTCTCGGCCATCAATTCACGCAATGCGCGGCGATATTCTGTCGGCATGACTTTTTTGAATTTGCCGCGATAGGTTGACCAATTTTCAAGGATCATACGCGCGCGCGCTGAACCCGTATGGCGTGCATGATTTTCGATAAGGATCTTCAACCGCTCCGCATCATACCGCGTCATATGCGAGAGCACGTCGAACGGCTCTGACAAAGCGGCTTCTTCGGGTTGAACGGGCTCGAGTTCAACCATCGCTTTGTTGCAACGCTTGTCGAATGTGCCGTCTTCATCGAGCACATAAGCCACACCGCCCGACATGCCAGCTGCGAAGTTGCGTCCAGTCTTACCGAGCACAACAACAATACCGCCTGTCATATATTCGCAGCCATGATCGCCTGTGCCTTCAACAACGGCTATCGCGCCGGAGTTGCGCACGGCGAAGCGTTCGCCTGCAACACCACGGAAATAGCATTCGCCCGCAATCGCGCCGTAAAGCACCGTATTGCCGACAATGATCGACTCTTCCGGCACAATCTTCTTCGCTAGTTTTGACGGGTAAACAATGAGACGGCCGCCGGACAAGCCCTTGCCGACATAATCATTCGCTTCACCTTCGAGTTCCAGCGTCACGCCCTTCGCGACCCATGCCCCGAAGCTTTGGCCCGCTGTGCCGTTGAGCTTCACATGGATCGTGTCTTCAGGAAGGCCCTTAAAGCCATAGCGCTTGGCAACCTCGCCCGAGAGCATGGCACCTGTCGTCCGATTGAGGCTCTTAATCGAAGCTTCGATCGACACTTTCTTTTTCGAGTCGAGCGCGTCTTTCGCCTTTTCAATCAGCGTGCGATCAAGAACCGATTCAAGGTGATGATCTTGCGTTGCCGAATGACGAATGTCCTCAAGCTTTGCAGCATGCGGCTTCGAGAAGAGCTTCGAGAAATCGAGACCATTCGCCTTCCAATGATCGATTGCGCGATCACGATCCAGCATTTGCATCTGACCGACCATGTCATCAAATTTGCGATAGCCGAGCTCTGCCATGATTTCACGAACTTCTTCAGCAACGAAGAAGAAGAAATTAATGACATGCTCAGGCTGTCCAACAAACCGCTTGCGCAAAACAGGATCTTGCGTCGCCACCCCGACAGGGCAGGTGTTCAAATGGCACTTGCGCATCATGATACAGCCTGCGGCGATCAAAGGTGCGGTCGCAAAGCCGAATTCATCAGCACCAAGAAGCGCCCCGATAATAACGTCGCGTCCTGTGCGGATACCGCCATCAACTTGTACGGCAATGCGCGAGCGCAAATTATTGAGCACCAGCGTTTGATGTGTTTCGGCAAGACCGATTTCCCAAGGGCTACCGGCATGTTTGATGGAGGTGAGCGGTGAGGCCCCTGTGCCGCCTTCAAAGCCTGAAATCGTCACATGATCCGCACGTGCCTTCGAAACACCGGCAGCGACCGTGCCGACGCCAATTTCCGACACGAGCTTCACCGAGACTTGCGCGGTCGGATTGACGTTTTTCAGATCGTAAATGAGCTGTGCCAAATCTTCGATCGAATAAATATCGTGATGCGGCGGTGGTGAAATCAAACCCACGCCCGGTGTCGAGTGACGCACTTTCGCAATCGTCGAGTCGACCTTATGGCCCGGTAGCTGACCGCCTTCACCCGGCTTTGCCCCTTGCGCCATCTTAATTTGAATCATGTCGGAATTGACGAGATATTCTGTCGTCACGCCAAACCGACCCGATGCGACCTGCTTGATCGCCGAGCGCATGGAGTCGCCATTGGCGAGCGGCTTGAAGCGATCCGCTTCTTCACCGCCTTCGCCTGTGTTTGACTTACCGCCGATGCGGTTCATCGCAATCGCGAGCGTCGTATGCGCTTCACGCGAAATTGAGCCGAAGGACATTGCGCCCGTTGCAAAGCGCTTGACGATATCCTTTGCGGATTCGACTTCATCAATAGTCACAGGCTTGCGGCCATCTTCTTCCGCTGACTTGATGCGGAAAAGACCACGGATCGTTAGAAGATGCTCGCTTTGGTCGTTCAAGAGTTTCGCATAGTCGCGATATTTATCTTGCGCGTTACCGCGAACGGCATGTTGCAAGAGCGCAACCGATTGCGGCGACCAGGCATGCGCTTCGCCACGCAAGCGATAGGCATATTCACCACCCACATCGAGCGCATTACGCAAGACGGGATTATTGCCGAAGGCATCCGCGTGGCGTGTTACTGTTTCGCGGGAGATTTCGCTCAAGCCCACGCCGCCAATTCGTGAATGTGTGCCGGCAAAATATTTCGAAATAAAGGAATCAGACAAGCCAATCGCATCGAAAATCTGCGCGCCGCAATAGGATTGGTAGGTCGAGATGCCCATCTTGGACATGACCTTCAAAATACCTTTGCCGATCGACTTGATATAATGCTTTTCGATCTCATAGGGCGAGAGCTTGAGGCCCATATCCTTCGCAAGAGCATGAAGCGTTTCGAAAGCGAGATAGGGATTGATCGCTTCAGCACCATAACCGGCAAGGCAAGCGAAGTGATGAATTTCGCGCGCTTCACCGGTTTCAACAACGAGACCGACCGATGTACGCAGGCCCTTACGGATCAAATGATGATGCACCGCTGCAGTCGCGAGAAGAGCGGGCAACGGAATCCGATCCGGTCCGATCATACGATCTGACAGGACGATGATGTTGTAACGCCCTTTCACAGCTGCTTCAGCGCGCTCGCACAAACGATCAAGCGCCTCATTCATACCGGCTTCGCCTTGCTCAACCGGATAAGTGATGTCGAGTGTCTTTGTATCGAATGAATCTTCGAAATGGCCGATGCAGCGGATCTTTTCGAGATCGCCATTGGTCAGAATCGGTTGACGCACTTCAAGCCGCTTGCGACGTGAATTGCCTTCGCGATCAAAAATATTCGGCCGCGGTCCGATAAAGGAAACAAGCGACATTACCAGTTCTTCACGGATCGGGTCGATCGGGGGGTTCGTAACCTGTGCGAAATTCTGCTTGAAATAAGTGTAAAGCAGCTTTGACTTGTCGGACATCGCTGAGATCGGCGTATCCGTACCCATCGAACCCGTCGCTTCTTCACCCTTCGCGCCCATCGGCTCGAGAAGAATTTTCAAATCTTCTTGCGTGTAGCCAAAGGCTTGCTGACGATCGAGCAGCGAGACATCGGTGCGGGCAGCGCGCGGTTCAACGGGGCGCAAATCTTCGAGCACGATCTGTGTCGCTTCAACCCACTCCGTATAAGGATGCGCTTTAGCGAGCGACTCTTTGATTTCCTCATCTGAAACGATGCGGCCTTCTTCAAGATCGACAAGCAACATTTTACCTGGTTGCAGGCGCCATTTCGTCACGATCTTTTCTTCAGGAACGGGCAACACACCCATTTCCGACGCCATGACAACAAGCCCGTCATCGGTCACGTAATAACGTGCAGGACGCAAACCGTTGCGATCAAGGGTCGCGCCAATTTGACGACCATCGGTAAACGCAATCGCTGCGGGACCGTCCCATGGTTCCATCAAGGCCGCATGATATTCATAGAACGCGCGGCGCTGTTCATCCATCAAAGGATTGCCCGCCCATGCTTCGGGAATAAGCATCATCACGGAATGGGCGAGTGAATATCCGCCTTGCACCAGAAATTCGAGCGCA
>RFXE01000129.1 GCA_009921785.1 Alphaproteobacteria bacterium | reverse complement strand
ATTTATCCGCAATTCGCAACGCATAATGCGTTGACTGTAGCGTCTATTCTTGAGCGTGCAGGCAGTGTTGATGGTTTCGAATTTCAACGGTTGCACGGCATGGGCGATGCGCTCTATCAACATCTCTTGCAAACACGTGAAGGCGTCGCTTGCCGCACTTATGCTCCCGTGGGCGGTCATTCTGATTTGCTCGCCTATCTCGTGCGGCGGCTATTAGAAAATGGCGCAAACTCTTCTTTCGTATCGGTTGCTGCTGATCCGAATGTTCCGGCAAAGACGTTGCTCACGCGTCCGCAAACAATTATCGGCAAGGCAGGTGATGCTCGTCATCCGAAATTGCCCATGCCGGCCGATCTTTACGCGCCGAAGCGCCGCAATTCGCAAGGCATTGAATTGGGTCACGCTGCATCGCTTGATGCGCTGATGGCGGAAGTGAAAGTGGCAGCGTCAACAAAAATCGTTGCATCCCCCATCATTGATGGTGAGGGGCATTTGCGGTCAACGCGCGTGATCATGTCACCAATCGACGGTTCAACGATTGCGGGTCATGTCAGTGAAGCTGATGCGATACTTGCTGAGCGCGCCATTGAAGCTGCAAAGCGCGGCTTCCGCGCTTGGGATCGCACGCCTGCTGCAACGCGAGCTGTCGCGTTAGAAAAAGCCGCAGATGCGCTTGAATCAAAGCGTGGCCTTTTGCTTCATCTCTTGCAACTTGAAGCGGGTAAGACGATCGATGATGCGCTTGCTGAATTACGCGAGGCGGTTGATTTTTGCCGCTATTATGCAGCGGAAGCACGCGCCATTTGTGGCGAAGGCGAAGTGCTGCCGGGCCCAACAGGAGAAGACAATCGCTTGATCCGTCGTGGGCGCGGTGTGTTTGTCTGCATTAGCCCGTGGAATTTTCCGCTCGCCATTTTCTTGGGCCAAGTGACAGCGGCACTCGCAGCCGGCAATGCGGTTGTGGCAAAGCCTGCTGAACAAACGCCGCTTATCGCTTACGAAGCGATCAAGATTTTACATGAAGCAGGTGTGCCGAAATCAGCGCTGCATTTTGTGCCCGGCGCTGGGGATACGGGAGCCGCACTGACATCGCATCCGCTTGTTGGCGGCGTCGCATTTACGGGCTCAACAGAAACCGCATGGCGCATCAATCGCACGCTTGCAGCGAAAGATGGCCCCATCGTGCCGCTCATCGCCGAAACCGGCGGTATCAATGCGATGATTGTTGATGCGACCGCACTGCCCGAGCAAGTCTCTGACGATGTTGTCCTATCGGCATTCCGCTCGGCCGGACAACGTTGCTCGGCTTTGCGGTTACTGTGTGTGCAAGAAGATGTCGCCGACAAAATGATCACGATGATCAAGGGCGCTGCGGAAGAATTGAAAATCGGTGATCCGCGCGATACCGCAACTCATATCGGTCCAGTGATCGACGCAGAAGCAAAATCAAATCTCGATGCGCATGTCGCGTTGATGACAAAGAGCGCGAAAACACATTATGCGGGTCACGCGCCGCAGCAGGGCACATTCGTCGCGCCGCATATGTTCGAATTGAAATCGGTGCGCGATTTGAAGCGCGAGGTCTTTGGTCCCGTGCTTCATATTGTACGCTGGAAATCCGGTGGGCTCACGACTTTGCTCAATCATATCGACGCGCTTGGCTATGGCCTGACCCTCGGTGTGCATACGCGTATTGATGCCGTGCAGGCTGAAGTCGTCGACCGGCTTGATGCGGGCAATTGCTATATCAACCGCAATATGATTGGCGCCGTTGTCGGCACGCAGCCTTTCGGCGGCTCGCGTCTCTCGGGCACCGGCCCGAAAGCGGGCGGCCCAGATTATCTCCGCCGCTTCACGCTTGAGCAGACCGTGACGGTCAACACGGCCGCCGCAGGCGGCAATGCGAGCCTGATTGCGATGGGGGAGTGACCGAGGCCGGAAGCGGAGATTTTGACCTTTTCTGACTCGACAACCGCGCCTTCGCCCTGTATTCACCCGACTTCAACTCACAACAGCGCGCCGAAACGCTGGTTTGAGGGTCAAAAACCTCTAAATTTGAGGCAAAAAGCCTCAAAAAGAGGCCCAAAACCCTGAAATCTATACGGCAGGAGACTAAAATGGATATTATCCAGCAGCTCGAAAAAGAGCAGGCTGAAAAGCTCGCCGCCGCCCGTCCGATCCCGGATTTTGAGCCAGGCGATACAGTTCAAGTTAATGTGAAGGTCGTCGAAGGTGACCGTACCCGCGTGCAGGCCTATGAAGGCGTCTGCATCGCCCGCAATGGCGGCGGCATCAATGAAAGCTTCACAGTCCGCAAGATTTCCTATGGCGAAGGCGTGGAGCGTGTGTTCCCGGTCTATTCGCCGCTGATCGACTCGATCAAGGTGATCCGCCGCGGTAAGGTTCGTCGCGCGAAGCTTTATTATCTGCGCGATCGTCGCGGTAAATCGGCCCGTATCGTCGAACGTAAGACCGGCCATGGTACGGAGCAGTCGGAAGGCTGAGCCCGTGACCGTTCAGGTCCTTTTACGAGTTTTGGCGGGCGCGGCGGATGACGTCGCGCCTTTGCCGTTTTTGATCCTTAGGTTCTTGTGCCGGTCACTCCGGTATCCAATCGCAGGAAGAGCAATCCAATGGCCCAGTCCTCCGCCCCCCGCACCCTTTATGACAAGATCTGGGACGACCATGTCGTCGACACCCAGCCCGATGGCACATGCCTTCTCTATATCGATCGCCATCTCATTCATGAGGTGACGAGCCCGCAAGCTTTTGAAGGTCTGCGCATGGCGAAGCGCAAAGTACGTGCGCCGCAAAAGACGCTCGCGGTTGTTGATCACAATGTGCCGACATCAGATCGCTCGAAAGGCATTGAAGATCCAGAGTCACGCACGCAGGTTGAAACGCTTGCAGAAAATGCGCGTGAATTTGGCATCGAATATTATAACGAGCTCGATAAACGCCAAGGCGTTGTGCATATCGTTGGTCCCGAGCAAGGCTTCACGCTGCCCGGCACGACGATAGTTTGCGGTGATAGCCATACATCAACGCATGGGGCATTCGGTGCGCTCGCGCATGGTATCGGCACATCAGAAGTTGAGCACGTGCTCGCGACCCAAACGCTTATTCAAGCCAAAGCAAAAAATATGCGCATCACGGTTGATGGCCAATTGCCAGCCGGTGTGACAGCGAAAGACATCATCCTCGCCATCATCGGTGAAATCGGTACCGCGGGTGGCACGGGCCATGTGATGGAATATGCGGGCGAAGCTATCCGCTCACTCTCCATGGAAGGTCGGATGACGATCTGCAACATGTCGATCGAAGGCGGTGCACGCGCGGGTCTTGTTGCCCCTGATGAAAAAACCTACGCCTATCTAAAAGATCGCCCGAAAGCGCCGAAAGGCATGGCGTGGGATATGGCGCTTGCGTATTGGAAGACGTTGTTCTCGGATGAGGGTGCGCATTTCGATCGCGAGATTCGTCTCGATGCAGCCAATCTTCCACCGATCGTTACATGGGGCACATCGCCTGAAGATGTTGTGTCGATTACAGGCACTGTGCCGACTGCTGACACAGGTCATTCAGATCAGAAGAAAGCCGCAATCCAACGCGCGCTTGATTATATGGGTTTGAAGGGCGGCGAGAAGATCACCGACATCAAGCTTGATCGCGTATTTATCGGCTCATGCACCAATGGCCGCATTGAAGATTTGCGCGCTGTTGCCAAGGTGGTTGACGGCAAGAAGGTTGCTTCAACTGTCAGCGCGATGATCGTGCCGGGTTCAGGTCTGGTGAAGTTGCAGGCTGAAGAAGAAGGGCTCGACAAAATTTTCAAAGCTGCTGGTTTTGATTGGCGTGAGCCGGGCTGCTCGATGTGCTTGGCGATGAATGCCGACAAGCTTGCACCAGGCGAGCGTTGCGCGTCGACATCGAACCGTAACTTCGAAGGTCGTCAGGGCTTCAAAGGCCGCACGCATCTTGTGTCGCCGATCATGGCCGCGGCTGCGGCGATTGAAGGCCACTTTGTTGATGTACGGACATGGGCCTGATTCACTTTCAAAATTCTTTCTCTTGAATCGAGACGTTTGACATGAAGCCTTTTACAACTCTGACCGGTGTTGCTGCTCCGCTCGACATTATGAATGTCGACACCGATATGATTATTCCGAAGCAATATCTGAAAACCATTAAGCGCACGGGCTTGGGCACAGGCCTTTTTTCGGAAATGCGTTATAAGGAAGATGGTTCAGACAATCCCGAGTTCGTGCTCAATAAGCCGGCCTATCGCAAAGCCGAGATTTTGGTTGCGGGAGATAACTTCGGTTGTGGCTCTTCGCGCGAACATGCGCCTTGGGCGCTTCTCGATTTTGGGATCCGTTGTGTGATCTCGACGAGCTTTGCTGATATTTTCTACAACAACTGCTTCAAGAACGGCATCTTGCCGATCACCGTGTCGCAAGCGGATCTCGATAAATTGATGGATGATGCCCGGCGCGGGGCAAATGCAACGATGACCATTGATTTGCCGAGCCAGGAGATTCGTGGCCCCGATGGCGGCGTCGTGAAATTCGAAATTGATTCCTTTCGCAAACATCTTTTGCTGAATGGTCTCGATGATATTGGTTTGACCATGGAAAAATCGTCGGCGATTTCGTCTTTCGAACAAAAGCTCTCGACCTCACGTCCGTGGGCTTAAGTTTTCATATATTTCCCGTTTCTCTCTTTTCCTCATGAGTTGATTTATGGCCACGCAAAAGCTTCTACTTCTCCCAGGTGATGGTATCGGCCCCGAAGTGATGAGCGAGGTGGAGAAGCTCATCGGGTTTATGAACAAGACGGGCATGGCGTCGTTTGAATCCGAGCGCGATCTTGTCGGCGGTTCGGCCTATGATGCGCATAAGGTCGCGATCACCGATGCGGCGATGAAACTCGCGCATGAATCGGATGCTGTTGTGTTTGGCGCTGTGGGTGGCCCCAAATGGGACAAGGTGCCTTATGATGCGCGCCCTGAAGCGGGTCTTCTGCGTCTTCGTAAAGAACTTGAACTCTTCGCCAATCTGCGCCCTGCGATTTGCTATCCCGCGCTTGCTGATGCGTCTTCATTAAAGCGCGAACTTGTTGAAGGTCTTGATATCGTCATCGTGCGCGAACTCACGGGTGGTGTGTATTTTGGCGAGCCAAAAGAAATCGTCACGCTTGAAAATGGTGAAAAACGCGGTGTCGATACGCAAGTTTATACCACGCATGAAATCGAGCGTATTGGCCGCGTGGCCTTTGAAATGGCACGCAAGCGCAAGAATAAAGTGACGTCATCTGAAAAGCGAAACGTTATGCGTTCCGGCGTTCTTTGGCATGATGTGATCACCGAATTGCATAAGCGCGAATATCCGGATGTGATG
>RFXE01000128.1 GCA_009921785.1 Alphaproteobacteria bacterium | reverse complement strand
CCACACTTTCAGAGCATCGCGCTTCTCCATCACAATGGTGGAATGCAGAAGGGCAGTACCCATTAACCAAGGCATGAGTGACGCGTTTTCAACCGGGTCCCAAAACCACCATCCGCCCCAACCTAATTCGTAATAAGCCCAGTAAGAACCCATCGCGATGCCGAGTGTAAGAAAGATCCACGCCAACAAGGTCCATGGCCGAACAAATCGCGCCCATACCGCATCGATACGCCCATGGATCAGCGCGCCAATGGCAAAAGCAAAAGCAACAGAAAAGCCAACATAGCCGAGGTAAAGAAGTGGAGGATGAATCGCGAGACCGGGATCTGCGAGAATAGGATTCAAGCCTTGCCCATCCGGAGGCGGATCGCCTAAGCGCAAAAAGGGGTTAGATGTTAAAACAATAAAAATAAGAAACGCTAAAGCAATCGCTCCCTGTATAGACAATACGCTTGCAAGAAGCCGCTCAGGCATTCCGCCCCCTCGCAGCGCAACGAGAGCAGCAAAAAATACGAGGATCAATACCCAGAGCATCATCGATCCTTCGTGATTGCTCCAGACACCTGAAATTTTATAGATCAATGGCTTCGTCGAATGAGAATTCATAACGACATTAGCAACGGAAAAGTCCGAACTCACATAAGCATAAGTCAACGCGCCATAGCTTAGAACAACAAGAATAAAAGTAACAAAGGCAGAAGGCCGCGCCATGCTTTGTAACGCAGGATCGCGAACGACCGCGCCCCATAAAGGAAAAGCGCATTGCGCGAATGCGGTTACAACGGCAAGAACAAGAGCATAATGGCCGAGTTCGACAATCATTTTGAAATAAAGCTCATTTGGGAGCCCCCCCTTGCCAGACGCCCTTTGCTTTCAAGGCATCGGCAACTTCTTTTGGCATGTAATTTTCGTCATGTTTCGCCAGAACAGTGTCAGCCTGAAGAACATGATCTCGGGTGATCACGCCTTCCGACACAACGCCCTGCCCTTCGCGGAACAGATCGGGCAAAGATCCCTTGTAAACAACCGACAACTTCGCTTCGCCATCCGTGATGGCAAAGCGAATGATTGGCAAAGCTGATTTGTCGACACTACCGACATCAACAAGGCCCCCGATACGCACACGCGTATTAGGCCCTATCGTCTGCTTAGAAACATCAGAGGGCGTATAAAAAAACACAATGCGATCGTTTAGCGCATAAAGAATAAGACCGGCAGCGGCCCCAAGAACGAGCCCGGCTGCAGCAAGCAAAGAGAGTCTTTTCTGTTTGCGTGTCATTGATAGCTCTTCTCACAGTCCCATATCGCGTGCAGCCGCATCAATTTTTGCAAGGGCTGCTTGATCACTCGTAAAGGATGTTTTGGCGCGATCGCGAGACGCCTTGGCTTTGTCTGTTTCACCAAGAACTTGATAAGCCCGCATCAATCTCAACCACCCATCGAGATCGGATCCGTCTTGGGTCAATCTTTCATCAAGACGTTGAACCATTGAACGGATCATAGCGCCCTGATCCGTTGTCGCATCCGGGACGGCGGGCTCTGACTTTCCCGTTAGCGCTTCAACATGTCGCGCAATCAAACGACCAGGTTCAGAGTCTGGGGGAATAGTGCGCGCTAGATCTTGATAAAGCGCAAGCGCACGTGGTCGATCACCATCCTGTTCGGCAGCAACTGCGCGATAATATTGTGCGCGCTCATTTTTTGGATCAATCGTCAAGGCGCGTTCAAAATCTTTAAGCGCCTCAGCTGTGACGATGCCCTCTGCTGCGGCCATTCGCGCTTCGCCGAGTCCGGAGCGTAAATCTGCATTTTCGCCCATTAAGCTAATGGCCTTTGTATAGGCTGTTACAGCTTCACCATAGCGGCCCGTTGAAACATAAACGGGTGCGATCGTCGCCCATCCCATTCCATCTTCTGGATGAGTTTCAAGACGAGCTTCCACCTGAGTGATCAATGTCGAGAGATCAGCGTCACGAGCAAAAGAATCGAGACGCGAAGACAAGGGTTGATCGGGTAAACCCGGAGAACCCGTATGGCTGTAGAGCGCGAAGGCGCCGAGGGGTAATCCAATAATCAATAATGCAGCGACGATACGGCGGCGGCTGACATTAGATGTATCAAGGCGAAGAGTTTTATCATTCGTTTCTGCCGCGAGAAGCCGACGCGCTGCCTCCCTTCGCGCTTGTTCAGCTGCTTCGGGGGCAATCAATCCGCGCGCGAGGTCCTGATCGATACCTGCCAGCTGAAGCGCATAAAAATCACGATCATCAATGTCGGGGGCATGGCGCGGTGGGCGCGAGAGCGGCCATAACAACCCGAAGATTGTAAAACCTGTCAGCGATGCAATGAAAAGCCAGAAAACCATGAGGAAGTGTTAGGCTGACCGGACCAAGAGGTCACGAAAAAAATAAAAAAAAGGGGCGAGGCACAGAAGTGCCCCGCCCCAAAACAACAGATTTCTGTTCAAAATCGTCAGTTTACAATGTCCCAAGCGCCATCGGCAGCCTTACAAGCAGTGCCGGTGCCTGTTTCAGGCTTGCCATTAATATAAATCTTATGGGTGTAAGTCCGGCAGGTCCGGCTATTTTCGGCATAGACCGGGCCCGGCTCAACGAATCCGTAAGATCCGCTCGGCGCCTGCCATTTGGTCTGGCGTCCACTGCTAAGGGCAAGCGACTGCGCGCCACTCGCTTGACGACGGGCCTCCTCGTCCAGTCCACGACCGATCGAGCTGCCGACCATGCCGCCAAGCATTGTACCGGCAATGATAGCAGCCGTATTGCCGCTGCCTTTGCCAACCTGACTTCCAATCATACCGCCCGCAATGGCGCCCAAAATAGTACCGCCCGATTCATTCGGACCTGTTGTTTGCGAACACCCTGCCGCACCAAAAGCCACGCCTGCTGCAAGGAAAACCGCTATCGCCGATTTCATCGACATAAATTACCCCCAAATCCGATTGTGACCTCGATGACGAGCCACATCAGGATCTCGTCAAAATACATCGTGACAGATACACGAGATTTCGACAATTTTCAGGCAAATTTTTGAATAAATCACAATGATGGCAAACGCAGCACCGCCCTCAACCCGCCCTGCTCTGAATCCTCTAAGGTAAGAGAACCGCCATAAAGACTGGCAATATCAGCCACGATAGCCAAACCGAGACCGGACCCTGGGACCGTCTCATCAAGCCTTTGCCCTCGCCGCATCACATCTTTTCGCTTTTCTGCGGGAAGTCCGGGACCATCATCGGAGACGATCACTTCCAAAAAATTCCGTCCATCAATGACGGGAAGGCCAAGCGCTTCGATGCTAATCTGGTGGCGCGCCCATTTAGCAGCATTATCAACGAGATTGCCGACCATATCGTCGAAGTCCCGCTTTTCTCCACGAAATTTAAGGTCCGATGAGCAATTCAATTCAATTGAAAGAGCGCGCTCTGAATAAATCTTGAGAAATGTACGCTGCAATCCGGCAAGCGCAGGCTCAATATCGGTAGTCACGCCGATTGCGCCCGCTCGCGCAGCAGCTCGCGCGCGTTCGAGATGCCAATTGACTTGATCGCGCATGATATCAGCTTGCTCGCGCACTTTATCAGCAAGCGGCGTCTCCTGACCGGACGCTTCATTCAGAATAACGCTCAAAGGCGTCTTAAGCGCATGCGCCAAGTTACCGACTTGGGTCCGCGCCCGTTCCAAAATATCGCGATTTGATTCGATAAGGAGATTTAATTCCCCCGCGACTGGCGCGATATCATCGGGGAATTCGCCTTCGACACGATCACTAAGACCGCGACGAATAGAGCTGATTTGACTTGAAAGTCGTGACAGCGGAAGCAATCCGAAACGAGTTTGAAAAATGGTCGTTACGCCCAAAACACAGGCAAGTAAGGCAAAGGCCGTCCAGAGAGCCGTTTTAAAATTCTGGATTGTTTGTTCAATCTCGTCCGCGTTCCCGGCGATCTGTACGAGATAGCGCGCGCCATCCGGTAACTCGAGAGCGCGCTCAACAAGGCGCAAGCGACGCTCGTCGGGGCCAATTATATAACCTTCCCGACTTGAACCATCATGCGATGGCACATGAAGGTCTTCCAAACGCGGAAGACGACCACCAAAAAGCGATAAAGAGGAAAAAATATTCTGCGGCGCTGACCCTTCAATTCTTATCTGCCAATACCATCCAGAGAGCGGAAGCGTGAATCGCGGGTCACCTAAGCCATAGGGATCAAAAGCATTTGCAGTATTTTTTGAAGCAATATTCGCAGCGACGGATTGAATGTAAACATGAAGCCGCTCGTCAAATGCTCGTTCAGCGGCACGACGATATATTTCAGAAAGAACAACGGCTGCGCCGACAAGAATGATGAGACTACTCAACATCGCCACGACAACGAGACGAACACCGATAGAAATGCGCGAGAAGGGGAAATAAGAATTTGTCATCACCGCTCACGAAGATGGCGGTGGTTCGATCAAATAGCCGAGCCCACGAATAGTTTTAATAACATCAACGCCAAGCTTTTTTCGTAACCGGCCTACAAAAACTTCGATCGTATTTGAATCGCGATCAAAATCCTGATCGTAAAGATGTTCCACGAGTTCAGTTCGTGAAATGATGCGCCCGATATGGTGCATTAAATAGGACATCAATCGATATTCATGCGACGTCAACCGAATTGGCTCATTATGAACCAACACGCGGCCGGCTCGCGTATCAACCCTTATCGGGCCACATACCAGATCAGACGATGCGTGGCCCGTTGCACGCCGGACAAGCGCTCTCAAACGCGCTAGAATCTCTTCAATGTGAAAGGGTTTGGTGACGTAATCGTCAGCGCCGGCATCAAAGCTTTTTACTTTGTCGCTCCATCCATCACGTGCTGTGAGGACCAGTACAGGCATTTTTCGTCCGGCCATTCGCCACGCTTCTAAGACACTCACGCCATCAAGCTTCGGCAAACCCAAATCAAGTATGACCGCATCATAGGGCTCTGTCTCGCCCAAAAACTGGGCCTCTTCGCCATCAAATGCAGAATCAACAGCATAGCCCGCCTGCCCCAAAGCCTTTACGAGCTGGCGGTTCAAGTCACGATCATCCTCAACAACTAACAAACGCATGAGATCTCAGCTGATCCTTAGGGCTCAACAGGACGACCCGTCACCGCATTGATGTCAATCCGGTTGAGCTTCCCGTCCTTAGTCAGGGTCGTGATCATATACACCAATCCGGTCTCTTTAGGGCAAAGCGATGCGCGCACCACCTCGCCACCAATTTGGTTCCGAGCGGTTCGAAAAGCATAGATTTGGGGAACAATCTGTCCCGAATTTACGAGATCCCGCAATTCAGCGTCCGTAAGGCACGATCCTGCCGATCCATCAGCCCAAGCGGGACCAAATGAAAAAAGGGCCAAAAAGGCAGCAGGCAAAAGGGGAGTAAAAATGCGCATTTTTA
>RFXE01000127.1 GCA_009921785.1 Alphaproteobacteria bacterium | reverse complement strand
CATGCGTTCGCCTAATCCATAGGTGAAATGTTTGGTTGTGCCGAGCTCATAGCTGGTCTCAATGCTTTTTCCGTCTGCAAGTGTTGAGCGAGATCGACCCGCGCTCAGCGCGGTCCAGAAATAATTTAAAACATGCGTGTGAAATGGTACCCGCTCACCGGGCTTAAGATCGATCCGCCAGACGCGCACGGCTTCGGTTTCAGAGAGCAATCGTTGCCCCACTATGCCATTTCCGGGGGAGAGTGCTTGATCGAGTTCGGCTTTGCGATGATCATCCATGATCAGATTTCCGCATAGAGGACAACAAGCGATGTGCAATCAAGCGGCATCACCGGATTGGTGTAGATCATACGCGTATGCCGGCCTTTATCTTGAAAGACCTCATTGATGAGATCAGACGCGCCATTCAAACATTTCGGATGGTCTTTATAAGACTCATCAACCCACATTGTTCCCTCAAGACGCACAATGCGTTTGACCTTTGAAAGCTCACCGACCGCTTCACGGATTTGCGCAATCGCGTTTAAGCAGGAGAGTTGGCAAGAGAGATAGCCCTCGTCGCCACTCAACTCGCGCCCGATGCGTCCCGTATAGATAAGCTTCCCATCGCGCCAGGGCAGATTGCCGGATGTCATCACGACGTTGCCGCTGATCGCCCAAGGCACATAATTCGCGACCGCGCCGGCGGCTTGCGGCAAAGTGAGCCCGAGTTTCTCGATGCGTTGTTCCGGTGTCATGACTCGGATCCTCCCCAAGCGCCATCGTTCCCGAAACGCGGGTGGATGCCAAGGGCGAAAGGCGTGGGGATCTTAAGTTATTGATTTATTTGGTGGGCCCGGCAGGACTCGAACCTGCAACCAGACCGTTATGAGCGGCCGGCTCTAACCATTGAGCTACAGGCCCGCCGCGGGGCGCGCGGCCCCGAATGCGGATTTTGTCGTGATAGCGGGACTCGGCCTCCGCCGCAATCGGGCACGGTCAAGGCGTCCTTTAACGGCGCTCAGCTTTTAACAGAGGCAGCGCCAGCAAGATGGTCGATGCCGCTATGGCTGAAAGCAGAAAGGCGCTGTCCGCGCCTTTCGCGTCCCATAGCCATCCGGTCAACGCATTGCCGAAGAGCATCGCTACGCCGCTTGCGAGATTGAACAGGCCGAAAGCGGTGCCGCGCAAATCGGTGGGCGCGGCATCGGCAATTAACGTCGCGAGCAAACCTTGTGTAAGCGCGAGATGAACACCCCATAGCGCAATGCCGAGGGCAACGCCCCAAAGCGATGACGCAAGCGAAAGACTCAACGCCGCTCCCGTGAGCGCGATGATTCCAATGGCCAACACCATCCGGCGCGAAAGGCTATCGGCCAGCGCGCCTGCGGGCCAAGCTAAAACCGAATAGACAATATTCATCGCGATCAGAACAAAAGGCGCGAATGCGAGTGGAAGACCTAAATCAGACGCGCGCAAAATCAAAAACGCATCGGACACGCGCGCAAAAGATAAAATCGCGCTCACGCCTAACGCTATCCAAAACGTCTTTGGCATCATGCCAAGAGCCGCACGCGAGAGCGGAAATCCTTTTGCTGTACTTTTGGCTGTGTTCGCTTCGGGCACGAACACAAATAATGTCGCCACTGAAAGACAGGCCGGAATACAGGCAATCCAAAAAACCAGAGTGAAATCATTCGAGGCAGCAAGCATGAGCCCCATTGCGATGAGAGGGCCCAGAAAAGCACCAATTGAATCGAGTGACTGGCGTAACCCGAACGCTTCACCTCGACGATCAATGGGCGCAAGATCGGCAACCAGCGCATCGCGGGGCGCGCCGCGTATGCCTTTGCCAATACGATCAATGAAGCGCGCGGCAATGATGACGTTCAGCGAAGACGCAAGCGGAAAGAGCGGCTTTGTTAATGCCGCAAGTCCGTAACCGAGCAGTGCCAGTGTTTTCCGTTTGCCGGTGATGTCTGAAATGACACCTGAAAAGAGTTTGACGATCAGTGCGGTTGCTTCCGCTATGCCTTCAATCAAACCCACAGCAAACACACCTGCGCCAAGTGTGCCGGTGATGTAGAGCGGCAATAGCGCATGGATCATCTCGGAGGAGACATCCATAAAGAGGCTCGTGAAGCCAAGCGCCCAAATGGCTGCGGGGAGGGGGGATCGACGGGTCATAAATCCTCCTGCCATGGATTGAAGATGCGGAAAACTCGGTTTTCTGTCCCCAAGGGGAGAGAATCCTTGCCCCCGGGGGACCGTATCGTTACATACGGGCCAAATCGATTTCCCCCTTGAAGTGGAGCGTTCGGCGTTATGGCGCGGCAGTTTATCTATCATATGCAGGGACTTACGAAGACCTGGCCCGGCGGCAAGAAGGTTTTGGACAATATCCATTTGTCCTTCTATCCGGATGCGAAAATCGGTGTGCTCGGCGTCAACGGCTCGGGTAAATCGACTTTGCTCAAAATCATGGCCGGTATCGACAAGGAATTTGTCGGCGAAGGCTGGGTCGCGGATGGCGCGCGCGTGGGCTATCTCGCGCAGGAACCGCCGCTTGATGACGCGCTTGATGTGCGTGGCAATGTGATGCTCGGTGTTGCCGCTCAAAAAGCTGTACTCGATCGCTACAACGAACTTGCGATGAATTACTCGGACGAGACAGCGGACGAGATGATGAAGTTGCAAGACGAGATTGAAGCCAAGGGGCTTTGGGATCTCGATTCAAAAGTTGATCAGGCGATGGATGCTTTGCGTTGCCCACCCGATGATGCGGATGTGACAAAGCTCTCCGGCGGTGAACGTCGCCGCGTAGCCTTGTGCCAACTTTTGCTCGCGCAGCCTGAACTCTTGCTTCTTGACGAACCGACCAACCATCTCGACGCGGAAACTGTGTCATGGCTTGAAGGTCATTTGCGCACCTATCCGGGTGCGATTTTGATCGTCACCCATGACCGTTACTTCCTCGACAATGTGACGGGCTGGATTTTGGAACTCGATCGCGGTCGCGGTATTCCTTACGAAGGCAATTATACAAGCTGGCTTGCGCAGAAGCAGAAGCGCCTTATTCAAGAAGGTCGTGAATCCGAGTCGCAACAAAAAGCACTTGAACGCGAACAGGAATGGATTTCGCAAAGCCCGAAGGCACGTCAGGCGAAATCAAAAGCGCGTATTCAGCGCTATGATGATCTCGTGCAGAAGCAGAATGATCGTGCATCGGGCCCGTCTGTGGCGCAGATCATTATTCCGGTCGCCGAACGCTTGGGTAACAATGTCATCGATTTCGACGGTCTGTCGAAAGGCTATGGCGACAAGCTGTTGATCGACAATCTCACTTTCAAATTGCCGCCCGGTGGCATTGTTGGTGTGATCGGTCCGAACGGTGCGGGTAAGACAACACTCTTCCGCATGATTACGGGCCAAGAAAAGCCAGACAATGGCACGATCACCATCGGAGAATCGGTGCAGCTTGGTTATGTCGATCAGTCACGCGATGCCTTGGATGCCAACAAAACCGTCTGGGAAGAAATTTCTGGCGGCAATGAAATCATCTATCTCGGCAAACGAGAAATCAATTCCCGCGGCTATTGCTCGACCTTCAATTTCAAGGGCGGCGATCAGCAGAAGAAAGTTGGCATGCTCTCGGGTGGTGAACGCAATCGCGTGCATCTTGCAAAAATGCTAAAGAGCGGTGCGAATGTGTTGCTGCTCGACGAACCGACCAATGATCTCGACGTCGAAACGCTTCGCGCTTTGGAAGAAGCGTTAGAAGATTTCGCCGGTTGCGCCGTGATCATCTCGCATGATCGCTTCTTCCTCGATCGTATCGCGACCCATATGCTCGCCTTTGAAGGCGACAGCCATGTTGAATGGTTCGAAGGCAATTTTGCCGATTATGAAGAAGACAAAAAGAGACGCCTCGGAATTGATTCAACAATTCCGAAGCGCATTAAATATAAGAAGCTGACGCGTTAAACTCTTTCCGTCATTGCGAGCGGGAGCGAAGCAATCC
This sequence comes from Alphaproteobacteria bacterium, assembly GCA_009921785.1. Classification (GTDB taxonomy): domain Bacteria; phylum Pseudomonadota; class Alphaproteobacteria; order Rhizobiales; family Beijerinckiaceae; genus CAIUPE01. The sequence continues at coordinate 1,459 of RFXE01000127.1, read as the reverse complement.
AGCTGATGATTATTGTTAAAGCGCAACGTCTCAACTGCGCCTTATCCTACATCTCCAACTGGATTGCTTCGCGTTCGCTCGCAATGACGGCGGCTTCTTTTACTTAGAACGTCCATCAAGCGACCAGCCGCCTGCGCCGTTCACGACGAGCGAGAGGAAGCCGCCGGCAATGGCGAGGTTCTTCAGGAAATTGATGGCCTGCATCTGGTCGGCGAAATTATTGTGAAATAACGCGCCGGAGAGCACGCAGAAGCCTGCGAGCAGTAACGCAACGATGCGCGTCTGGAAGCCGATCAGAATCAAAATGCCGCCGCCCAATTCAAGAAGAATGGTGGGCCAGACAAGAAATGCGGGCAATCCGACCGTGCCCATATAGCCAGCGGTTCCTGCGGGATCCTGCAATTTGCCCCAGCCGGCGACGATAAAAATTAAAGCTAGCAAAAGGCGGGACGCAAGCGACGCGATATTTGATAAAGTGCCAGTCATAAAAAACTCCTCTAAAGATGGCAGACCCAAGGGCGGGAGAGTCGAAGCGTCTCTAACGCGGTTGCTCTGATAATCAAATTGCGCCTTATCCAGCTACAGCTTGCGCGAATGCAAGATCGAACAGCTCAATCCGCAGCCCACCTTGCTTAATTAAGCGCCCATCAACACATAGGTTGCAGCGCTTGTCAGGATCGCCGCGAGATTGATCGCACCGACGCGCCATCCGGTGGCGTTACCGCCAGCAAAACCCGCGAGCACCGCTTTGGCTATCGTATTGGTCAAGGCGGCGATCAGAATGCCGTCGGCGACGATACCCAAATCAGCAGAAGGTTCCGCCATGCGCGAGAGCGACAGCGTAATCGCATCGACATCGGCAATACCAGCGATAGCCGACACACTGAAGAGCGCTTCTGAGCCAAAGTTGCGCGCTGCCAATGTTGAGAGCATGAGGATCACACCAATGAAAAGGGCAAAGCGCAAAGCCGAGCCGACATCGAAGGGATTTTTCCAAATCAATTCATCATGTGGACGTTTTGTGCCGGTAGACACAAGCACGGTGCCAATGACGGCCTGAATCACGGCAGCAGAAAACATCATCGGTAAAAGCGTGATCAGCAGCGCATGATTAAACACGCCGACGATAAATAGAATCCGCAAACACATAATCGCGCCTGCAAGCGCAATCGCGCCGATCATAACCGGACGATCGCTTTCATTATGTTTGGATAGGCGCGCGAAATTCAATGTCGCAGCAGTTGAGGAGACAAGCCCCCCCGCGAGCGCTGCAATCATTACGCCGCGTCTTTCACCAAAGAGACGAATACCGATATAGCCGATGAATGAAATCGCGCAGACAAATATAGCAAGTTCCCAAATACGCGCGGGATTGAGCGTGTCCCATGGATCAATCGTGCGATCCGGCAAAAGCGGTAACAGTAGAAAACTCATCGTCACGAGAATGAGCACCGCGCGC
>RFXE01000126.1 GCA_009921785.1 Alphaproteobacteria bacterium | reverse complement strand
TGACCTGCGGTACAGCGCCGTATCTTACTTGATGAAACCAAGATCCTCCGGACGCACGAACACCTTCGACGGGTTTAGCATCAATATTCTCGATGATTTCAGAGAAGAGTTTCCCGAGTGCTCCGGCAGTATGGAAGGTTAAAGCCAAGACGCCCGGGAGAGGTCCCAAACCGAAACTGACGACAAAAATCAAAGCAAAAACGATCTCTGGCACGGTTCGCAAAAATTCGAGAAGCCGGCGCGTAAAAATCTGTGACCATTTCGAAATGGCCATATTGCGGCTCGACAGGAAGCTAAGGCAAAAGGCGATTATGGCACCCGTGATTGTTCCGACATAGGCAATCAGTAATGTTTCACCTAATTGTCTAAGCCATTTATTGATACCCCAAAACCATTCAGCGATATCACCAAAGAAATTTTGGATGCTCAGCTTTGGCGTGATTTCGTAAAAATAATTCGGGAAGCGCCAGATATTGCGGATAAATTTGTGAACATCAACTTCTGAGCCGACGAAAGAACTTGCAAGCAAAAGAATGAGGATAAAAAGACCCATCCAAGTCATACGATTTTTTGAAGACAAAGCCTGATTATACGCCCCGTGGAGGCGATCAAACTGGTCTTTCGGAATCTGTTGGACGGCTCTGGACATGGAATATGCTTTAAAAAAATCCGGGGCAGTGGATGACTGCCCCGGAGGGTTATTTTTTAGGAGCTCTTCTTCTTCAACTCGTCAACAAAGGTGATCAGATCAACAACGCCTTTATAGGCATCATGCGTTGTGGCTTCATATGACTGATACTTACCATCATAAGCCTTGTCGAAGGCAGCGCGATCATTTGTGTAAGCATTCAAGAATGCATCACGAATGGCAGCCTTTGCATCATCAGGAAGTGAATTGACGTAAGCGATTGGCGAATTCACGATCTGAGCAGATTTGAAGATGATGCGATAATCATCATATTTCGCGATGCCCTTCGTCTGCATCTTCATGAGCGTTGATGACGTTTCGCTATCCCACGCATTGAAAGCGGCTTCAACGGTGCCTTGCTGCAAAGCGAGGACTGAGTTTTCATGAGTGCCCGAATAAACAACCTTCGAGAAGAATTTATCTGGATCAAGGCCGAGCTTGTTCATTTCAAAGCGCGGAACATTGTTGCCTGAGGTCGAGTTCGGGTCGACGAAAGCCACCGGCTTTTCCTTGAGATCTTCGAGCTTCTTGTATGGCGAGTCCTTCTTCACATAAAGAACCGAATAATAGCCCTTGATACCACCATTCAAAACTTCCATCGCAAAAGGCGTAACATCGGCGCCGATTTTATAGGCGCGGGCGTAAGAAGCAGGTCCATAAAGTGCAACATGGATGTTACCGGCTTTCTGGCCTTCGATGACGGCAGCATAATCATTGACGATACGCAGCGTGACTTTAACGCCGAGCTTCTTGGACAAATAGTCCATCATCGGCTGCCAACGATTATTTGTGTCGGCTGCGTTTTCTGCCGGAACGAGTGCAAAAGTCAGTTCAGGAATTTGCGTCTTCCAATCGGCTGCGTGGGCAGCGACGGTGGTGCCGAGCGCAAGTGCCGAAGCGGCGGCCGCAAGGACAAGTCTACGAGTCAACATAGAACCATTCTCCAATTATGAGGGTTAGGGAGGGTTAGGCGATAAGAGCGGGCGAAGTAGGACACACTTCGCCCCCTTTCATGCGAGTGCGGTTAGAGCATTCGGAACAACCGCATCGGATGATTTCGTTTCAATGACGTCTTGCGCCTCGATTCCATAAAGTTCGCGGGCAATATCGTCAGTGAGGGCCTCGGGCACATTGTCAAATACAACGCGCCCGTGGGCCATGCCGATCAAACGATCGCAATAGGAGCGAGCGAGATCGAGAGAGTGAAGGTTACATATAACCGTGATGCCGAAATGGCGATTGATACGCAAAAGCGAGTCCATCACGATTTTTGTGTTACGCGGATCAAGCGAAGCGATCGGCTCGTCGGCGAGAATTATATCAGGCTCTTGAACGAGCGCGCGGCAGATGGCGACGCGTTGTTGTTGGCCGCCCGAGAGTTGATCAGCGCGTTGAGCGGCTAGCGAAGCCATGTCGAATTGTTCGAGGGCTGCGAGGGCAATGGCTTTGTCGTCATTGCCCCATAATTTTAAAAGCGAGGCCCAACCGGAATTTGATGCGAGACGGCCCATCAACACATTGGTCAGCACATCAAGACGACCGGCGAGATTGAATTGCTGGAAAATCATCGCACAGCGACGACGCCACTCGCGCAATTCAGCGCCTTCCAGTTTTGTGACATCGGTGCCATTGAAAACGATTGATCCAAAGCTTGGCTCATTAAGGCGGTTGATCATGCGAAGCAGCGTTGATTTACCGGCACCTGAACGGCCAATCACCCCGACGAAACTTCCTTTATTGATCGTCAGAGACACCGCATTCACAGCGGCATTTTCACCGAAATATTTCGAGACATTGTTTAACTCGAGCATGGTCGGTCTCCTCATGAACATGACCCGCGTTTAGGAGCTCCGGATGACAGAGACATGACACCATGTGGAAATGTGAAAGGCTTTCACGGACCGGGCTTTGAGCCTGCCTTGGCTTGGGCTTAAGAATTTGCTAATAATTCCGACCGCGGATCCTCCCTCGCATAGTGTCCCTAAGGGACACAGGGGAGTACGGGAAGCGCATCATGACGATATCACTCGATCAAGCCATTGAAATTCATGCGAAATCGGCTATTTCGCTCGGCGGTAAACGCGCTGAAAAATCGACGCGAGAGCGGGCAGACCACTGCAAAACCCGAGGCGACACAGACGGATACGAGACGTGGACAAAGGTGGCGGATACGATCCGCTCCCTTAATCAGTCAGGCTATAAGGCCCGCCGCGGCCTCCGCTAAGGCGATACCGCCTAGGGCCTTAGCGCGCGTTACCACATGGAAGACGCCGCCCGTGCAGGCCACTCTTTGTCATAATCATTCCCGCCGATTTGACCCTTGCTCAAGGTAGCCAAAATCTGACCCGCTGTCGGGAGGTCTTTTGGATCACAATGGCGCGCCGGATTCCAAAGATCCGAACGTACAATGGCGCGTGCGCATTGAAAATAAATCGCATCAACACGAATAACAATAATGCTCCGCGGGGCCTGACCATCAACAGCGAAAGACGCGCATAACGCTGTATCGCAATCCAATTCCGCTTGTCCGTTGATCCTGAGCGCATTGCCCGATCCTGGAATAAGAAACATCAGCGCTACGCGGGGGTCGCGGATAATATTTTTAAGAGAATCGGCGCGGTTATTGCCGCGACGATCAGGCATCATCAGCGTCTTTTCATCAACAATTCTAACAAGCTCACCAGCGCGATCACCCCGCGGTGAACAATCAAGACCTTCGGGACCAACCGTTGCTAAAGCGGCAAAGGGAGACGCTTCAATCATCCGCCGATAATCATCATTGATAAAGGCGATTTCCTTGACCAGAGACGTGTCACCGGGAAGCCCATAAAGCGCTTCAAGCTCTGCAATTGTGGTGATCTTGGTCGTCATGAGATCCGCTCCAAAGGCTATTCACCCTACGCGTCTATGACCATTGCATGACAAAAATAAAACGGCGGATCGCAAAGACCCGCCGCCTTAAAACTGAGAGGAGATTAATAGTCGAAAGTTATTTCTGCTTCACGGTAACGGGCTCAATCGTGAACACATTGGCCGATGCCGGATCAACTGCAACACGAACCCAATGAATGCTCGGGCTGCCGAAGGTCTGCAACCGGGTCAGATTGGGAAGAATCTTTGTAGGTGAATAAAGCGGCTTATCCATTTTGAAGAAGTGGGTATCACCATGCACGATCAAGACTTGGCCTGAATAAGTTTCCGTTTCGCTCACAAGCTTGTTGAGGAAATTGGTGAAGCCGCTAGATGTTGGATTATCACGCTCATTGACGTCTTCTGTCTCAGGTAAATCGAAGCCCGGATCGCCCTGCCAGACTAGAACGATGCCTGGAGCTTTCGAATCGCGAGCGAGTTTGAATGACTCGGACATCCATGCGACATTCGCAGCATCACGCTCTTCATGCTCCTTATTGCCAGTAGCGCAGATTTCCGGCGTGCGTGCGCTCTTATTCGTGCATTCCTTGTCGTCGAGCACCTTGTTGTTGTTCGAACCCGGAATATTCAGGCCGACAAAGATCACACCATCTTTAACAAAGCGGGTGTTCTCAACAAATTTTTCACCCGGCTTTGCCTGATGATCAAGCGGCATTGTCGCTTGGCCGAAGCTATTTGGACCCGCAAACATCGTTTTGCGAATATAGGTCAAGCGCTCAAGCTGGTCATAACCGCCATTGTTTGTGCGATGGCAATCCGTCCACTCATTATCGCCTGGAATATAGACTGTCGGCTTTTTCAGTGTGTTGAACATCTTGATGGCATCGGCATAGACGTCATCGGTACATTTCGAACTACCATCCTTGATATCGCCGTCATAGATCGAAAATGCGATATCCGAGGCATTGATGCTCTCAAGAACAGCCGGCATTTTGTCCTGATCCTTGGCCTTTGCGTAAGGCATATCACCCCAAAGACCGAAGCTGAATTTCGTTTCCGCCTGCGCATTTGACATAGCAATCGTGCAAACGACGGTAGCAACGCCCAAAAATTCTAGGGCCGATATAGATTTTCTCATCAACATTTTACTCTCCCAAATCCGAGATACACGATGATTTCTATTCACCGAGCCCGATCTAAGGGAGTTAAATGACAGATATTTGACTATATTCGATCACACAATATCGAAGCGCTTCAAAAGCCTGTAAGCGAGGAAACTTGAAAGAGCGATCAATCCCAACACAAACCAAAATCCGCTGTGAGTTTCAAATAATTCGCAGATTATCATTGATCGCAGCATTCGTCTTTGCCGCCATTTCATCTTGCAACAAGCGCGCACGATCTTGAACCAAGACGGCATCATGATCAAGGCCTTCAAGTTCACGCGATAGATTGGTTGCAACATCCTCAAAATGTTCAGGCAAAGCCATTTGTATTTTTTCAAATCGCGCGAGCGACAATCGCATCGCTAAAAAATGCCGATGAAGTCTTGAGGATGTCCGGCGGATTGGGGCCAACAAGATTCGATCATCATTAATTTCCGGCTGCAACACCCGATCTTCAATATCATCAAGCGTATCGGAGAGGTTTGCGAGCTCTTTGGCTGCCGCATGGGCAAATTGTGTGAAGATAAATTCAAGTAAATCGAGAGGTGACTGGGGAATTTGCCCATAATTGAATTGTCGGCGAACACGGTCAGTTGAGAACAATGCGGGGCGTCTAACACTCACAAAAATTTTTCGGTTGAGTGCAAAAAAAAGCTTCGATGTTTCATTCGTACGCCCCGACAGATCACGCTCAAAATCGGCAAGAGCACCGTAGACCGTCTCGCCTTCGACATCAAAGCGAAGACCACCATCCTGATCGATCAGGCTTTCAATCGCGTCTTCGGGCAAGAAATT
>RFXE01000125.1 GCA_009921785.1 Alphaproteobacteria bacterium | reverse complement strand
ACCTGCGAAGGCATAGCCAGCGGATTTACAGTCCGCCCCCTTTGCCGCTCGGGACATTCCCCCGTGCTCCAGCGCACGCCCGCGCCGCGCCTTTGGGGGCCGGAACGAGTGCGCCCTTATGATAAGGCCGTGTCCGAGTGTCAACCTTCCAACGGTCAGAAATCGGCTGCAAGCATTTGCCCCTTCGCCCTCGCCATGCCAGAAAGCGCCTCAAGCAAGGATTTACGCCTATGGCACGACGGTTTGACCCTAAGAGACGCGGACAGGATGGCAGCCGCGAGGCGCGCCCCGCACAAGCGCCGCGTCATGCGCCTTCCGGCCGTCCTGTCATTTACGGGTTTCACGCGGTGATCGAGGCGCTCCAAAACCCGCGCCGCAAAGCGATGGTCCTTCACATTACCGAAAATGCCTTGAACCGCCTCAACGAGGCCCTGCCCCGTTTGACGATCACGCCGCGTCTTGCGCGCGCTGAGGAAATCGACCGGCTGACGGGCTCCGGCGCCGTGCATCAAGGCATCGCGCTTGAGGTTGATGGTCTCCCTGCCGCTGATCTCGTTGATCTGTCCGGCGACGGCGTTGTCATCGTACTCGATCAGGTTACGGACCCTCATAATGTCGGGGCGATCTTGCGCACGGCCGCCGCTTTCGCTGCCGAGGCGATCATTATCACCGAGCGCCACGCGCCCGACGCCATCGGCGTTCTGGCAAAAACCGCCTCGGGCGGGCTCGAACATGTGCCGCTGATCGAAGTCGGCAATCTGGCCCAAACGCTCGTGAAACTGGGCGATATGGGCTATTGGCGCGTCGGTTTGGACTCCGAGGGGCCGGAAGAGCTCGAAAAAAGCCTCGCAACGGGTCCCGTGGCCCTTGTGCTGGGTGCCGAGGGGCGCGGGCTTCGTCGCCTCACCCGTGAGCGCTGCGATACGCTCGCGCGGCTCGATATGCCGGGTGCTATCAAGAGCCTCAATGTCTCGAATGCGGCGGCGGTGGCTTTGGCGGTTGTGACGCGTTTTCGCACTGCAAAATAAGGCAGAACCGCATTAGACCAATGGCCGAGGCTTCAAACGGTCGCATTTCCAAGCCGATTCTATTAGTATTTACCCATGACCGCTGCGCGCTCGGCAGAGATTGAGTTGCGTGGCGTCAATCACCACGGGTCTGAAAAATCGGATTCGTTATTGGGGGAAACAGTCGGTCGCATAAACCGACACGGTCAGGAAGGACTGCGAGTCAACGCATGACTCGCCGGAGAGGTTTACGCCGCTCCCCAATTCCTGCCCGCACGCTATAAAAGGAATAGTCATGGCCACAGCATCAGGCTCAACAGCTCATCATGAGCAGCGGCCGATGACGAGCAGCGAAAAGAAAGTTATTTTCGCCTCGTCGCTCGGTACCGTTTTCGAATGGTATGATTTTTATCTGTACGGTTCACTTGCCGCGATTATTGGTGCGCAGTTCTTCAACGTGGCCGGTGCCGATGGCAAGCCCATGTTTGACGAAGCGACACGTAACATCTTCTCGCTTCTCGCCTTTGCTGCGGGCTTCATCGTTCGTCCTTTCGGTGCGATCGTGTTCGGCCGCATCGGCGATCTCGTCGGTCGTAAATATACCTTCCTTGTCACAATCCTGTTGATGGGTATTTCAACCTTTATCGTTGCGTTGCTCCCCAGCTCGGCAAGCATCGGAATCGCCGCGCCGATTATCCTGATCGGTTTGCGTTTGGTTCAGGGCTTGGCACTCGGTGGTGAATATGGTGGCGCAGCCACTTACGTTGCCGAACATGCTCCGCATGGCCGCAGAGGGTTCTACACCTCGTGGATTCAAACCACAGCCACACTCGGCCTGTTCCTTTCGCTGATTGTCATCTTGGCAACAAGAACACTCATCGGCGAAGCGGCATTCGCTGCGTGGGGCTGGCGTATTCCTTTCGGCGTATCGATTGTTCTTCTCGGCGTCTCGGTCTGGATTCGTTTGCAGCTCAATGAATCGCCTGCCTTCCAAAAGATGAAGGAAGAAGGCACGCATTCGAAGGCGCCGCTCACGGAAGCCTTCGGTCAGTGGAAGAATGCGAAATTCGCTATTCTTGCGCTGTTCGGCCTCGTCATGGGTCAAGGCGTTGTTTGGTATACAGGTCAGTTCTACGCCCTATTCTTCTTGCAATCGATCCTGAAGATCGACGGCTACACCGCCAACCTCTTGATCGCATACTCGCTCGCAATCGGCACTGTCGGATTTATCTTCTTCGGCGGCTTGTCAGATCGCATTGGCCGTAAGCCGATCATTCTGGCCGGTTGCTTGCTCGCAGCCGTATCTTACTTCCCGCTCTTCGGCGCCTTGACGAAAAATGCCAACCCGACTTTGGCCAATGCGCTCGAAACCGTGAAGGTAGAAGTTGTTGCTGATGCCGCCGATTGCGGTGATTTGTTCAACCCTGTGGGTACGCGCAAATTCACCTCGTCATGCGACGTTGCACGTGACGCCTTGTCAAAGGGTGCAATCAAATACGCAACCATGATGACGGCGCCTGCTGGTGAAAAAGCAAAGGTTGTTGTTCAGGGTAAAGACGTCCAAGTTTTCAAGGACGGAAAACTCGATCCTGACTTCAGCAAGAACTTAACGGCAGCTGCTGTTGAAGCGGGCTATCCAAAGGCGGATGATCCGAACAAGGTGAAGCTCACAGGCGTGTTTGATATATTCAAGCCGCAGACATTGACGATTATCGGTATCCTGACGATCCTCGTTGTTTATGTGACGATGGTTTACGGCCCGATTGCCGCGGCACTTGTCGAACTCTTCCCGACACGTATCCGCTACACATCGATGTCGCTGCCTTATCACATCGGCAATGGCTGGTTCGGGGGCTTGTTGCCAGCAACCGCCTTCGCATTGGTCGCACAAACCGGCGATATCTATTACGGCTTGTGGTATCCGATTGTGTTTGCGCTCATCACCTTCGTCATCGGTCTGATCTTCGTTCCCGAAACGAAAGATCGCGACATCTACGCAGACGACTGAGTGCTTTACTCGATCTGAGACACATAAAAGGCCCCGTGCGAACGGGGCCTTTTTTCATGCGTGTAAATGTTGAAAATTGATCGCAGTAATTAATCGCAATAGCGGACGGGACGAACATCCCAACCCCACCCGCGGACCCACACGCGTTCATTGACGATGTAGCAAGAAGGTTGCGGATCACCCCAGTAATAACTCACCGAGGGGCCGTAATCGCGATAGTGATGATGGCGGTGTTCATAGCGCTGCGGCTGATAACCGTAAGAATAACCCACCGACCCGTGGCCGCCGCCACCCGACAGAGCCGAGCCCAATGCCAAGCCGCCAATCACTCCGACAATCGCCGCCGCGCCCGGATCCCAGCGCCCATCCGCATGGGCCGCCGGCGGTAAGGCCGTGGCAAGGGTCGTCATCACGGCGAGTGCCGCCGCCCCTTTCCTGATCCGGGTCTTAAGGGATGAAACCTGGTTTAAAGCGCGATCACTCATTTGTGCCTCCGAAAGGTCCGGGGCCCGCGATTCGGGTTTCCCGCCTTCATGGAGGACAGAATTGAGTCACGGCGCTGAATACGGGCTGAACCGAATATGGCGGCTTTGCGGCTAAAGTGATGCTTAAGCTCGCTAAACCTCTTGCCTCAACGCCCCGCCGAATGTATCCACGGCGCATCGCCCGCATCGGCGCGCCGGTTTAGCTCAGCTGGTAGAGCAACGGTTTTGTAAACCGTAGGTCACCTGTTCGATTCAGGTAACCGGCACCATTTTTCAAAGCCTTGGCTTTTTCCTTACCGCTTCACCCGCTCCCATTTCGCTGATTTTTCGGACGCGAAAAAGGCATCGATGATGCGCATGGTTTCAACAGCATCGCGTTGATCAAAGCGCAACGGTTTGCCGGTGCGGATCGCTTTGCCAAAAGCTTCGGCCTGCAACTGATATTGATCGGCGATTGGCATCGCGATCACTTCAGGCGCTTTGCCGCGGATCGATAGCGTAAACCGATTGGGGTGATCCGGCGGTGCGTTGACGGGAATTTCAACTTCAATCGTGCCCTTCTCGCCCAAGATCACTGTGCGTTGATAGGGTGCGCCTTGTGTGGCCACGGTGAAAGAGAGGTGACGTCCTTCACCAAAATCGGCAAGACCGCTCATCAAGCGATCTGTCTTGAAATCAGGATCACGATCAAACACACCGGTGACACGTTTTGGATCAGCACCAAACACAAAACGCGCGAGCGTGATCGGATAGCAGCCAATGTCATAAAGCCCGCCACCGCCGATCTTGGATTGATTGCGCACATTTTTCGGATCGGTGAGATGATAAGAGAAAAGCATATTCACCGCTTCAAGACGACCAAGCTTGCCCGCGCGAATGAGTTTCTCAATCGCCAGCCATTGCGGATTGAAGCGCACCATAAAAGCTTCAGCGATCAGAATATTTTTAGGCGCTTTCAAAAGAAGCTTGGCTTCTTGTGCATCAAGCGCAATCGGCTTTTCACAGAGCACATGTTTACCCGCGCGCGCGGCTTGCAGCGTGAGCGGCACATGGAGATGATTGGGGAGCGGATTATAGATGGCTTCGATCGTGGGATCAGCGAGCAGGTCCTCATAAGAGCCATAGGCTTTGGGAATGCCGAGCGCCGCGGCCGTTTTAACGGCCCGCGCTTTATTGCGCGAGGCCAAGGCGACAATCTCAATGTCCTTGCTCTTCAGCATGCCCGGAATGACTTTTTCGACGCCGATCTTCGCGGTCGACAAAATGCCCCAACGTACCGGTTTCATGCGCGCGTCCCTCTGCTTTTAGGGGGCAAAGGCGCGGATTATTGATCCAACGCCTGCCCCGACTTTCCCCTAGCGGAAAAGCCGATTAAAAGGCTTAAAGACTTTGAACACAATGCCCATCCGGCCCCCGGACGCGGAGACCCTCAAAATGACCGCCCGACCGAGCCTCTCTTTCTTGACCAGCGATACCGAGGAAGCGATCAATGCCGCACGGCATTTGCGCGCCCGCTATGGTGAAGTCGCGCCCGAGCAGGCTGAGATTATCATTGCGCTCGGCGGCGATGGCTTGATGCTCTCATGTCTTCATCGCTTCATGGGCGCGTCTAAACCGATTTACGGGATGAATCGCGGGTCGGTCGGGTTCTTGATGAATGATTATGCGGAAGATGGACTCTATGAACGTCTTCATGCGGCTGAGCGGAGCGTGGTCTATCCACTTTTGATGACGGTGACCGATTTAGACGGGCATCAGCATTCCGCGCGCGCGATCAATGAAGTCTCGGTGTTTCGTCAATCGCACCAAGCGGCAAAATTGCGTTTGTCTGTCGATGGCCGCTCGCGGCTAGATGAATTGATTGCGGACGGCATTCTTGTCGCAACGCCTGCGGGATCAACCGCTTATAATCTGTCGGTAAACGGACCGATCCTACCTTTGAACGCGCCGATGCTTGCGTTGACGCCGATTTCGCCCTTCCGTCCGCGTCGCTGGCGTGGCGCGCTTTTGCCCGACACTGCTAAAATCGGCATTGAAATTATTGAAGCGGATAAAAGACCGGTCAATGCGGTCGCCGATCATTCTGAATTTCGGTCGGT
>RFXE01000124.1 GCA_009921785.1 Alphaproteobacteria bacterium | reverse complement strand
GTCTCGTGGGCTCGGAGATGTGTATAAGAGACAGATAGTGTGGGGAGTGTGTCAAGAACCCAAACCGGCTATCGCCCATAATGGTGCGTTATGACCTCCGCTCGGTTTTGGAATTTGACCCGGCCGTCACGCGTGTTAGGACGCCTCCTGACGGGGCCGACTCGATCCAAATCGGGGTATGGCCCGTAAAAACTGCTTGTCTTTCACCGTTCTCGCTCCAAAAAGGTTTGTTGTGTCCATGAACGATCTTGCTGCCTACCGCGCCTCGCGCCTGTCGAATTCCTTTTTCTCCGCATCCCTTGCCGATCGCGATCCCGAGATCGCCGAAGCGGTGAAGCTCGAACTGGGTCGCCAGCGCGACGAGATCGAGCTCATTGCCTCGGAAAACATTGTCTCGCGCGCGGTGCTTGAGGCGCAAGGCTCGATCATGACCAACAAATATGCGGAGGGCTATCCGGGCCGCCGCTATTATGGCGGCTGCCAATTCGTCGATATCGCTGAAGATCTCGCAATCAAGCGCGTCACCGAGCTCTATGGCTGCAAATTTGCCAATGTGCAGCCGAATTCAGGCTCGCAAGCCAATCAAGCCGTGTTCTTGGCGCTGCTGCAGCCCGGTGACACGTTTATGGGCCTCGATCTTGCTGCCGGTGGTCATTTGACCCATGGCGCGCCCCCGAATGTCTCGGGCAAATGGTTCAAGGTCGTGTCCTATGGCGTTGAGCCCGACACGCAGATGATCAATATGGATAAGGTCGAGGCCTTGGCACTTGAAGCCAAGCCGAAGCTCATCATCGCGGGTGGCTCGGGCTATGCGCGTCATTGGGACTTCGCGCGCTTCCGTGCGATTGCTGACAAGATCGGCGCATGGTTCCTTGTCGATATGGCGCATTTCTCAGGCCTCGTGGCCGGGGGCGCGCATCCGTCACCGTTCCCGCATGCGCATGTTGTGACATCCACAACGCATAAGACATTGCGTGGCCCGCGCGGTGGCATCATTTTGTCGAATGACGAAGACATCGCGAAGAAAGTGAATTCAGCTGTGTTCCCCGGCATGCAGGGCGGCCCCCTTATGCATGTGATCGCGGCAAAGGCTGTGGCCTTTGGTGAAGCCCTCACGCCGGAATTCAAAGCCTATACCCGCGCTGTTGTTGAAAATGCGAAAGCGCTTGCTGATGAACTCATCAAGGGCGGCTTCAAAATTGTCACCGGCGGTACTGACAATCATTTGATGCTTGTCGATCTGCGTCCAAAGTCGATCACGGGCAAAGCTTCGGAAGCGTCATTGGGTCGCGCGCATATCACCTGCAACAAAAACGGCGTGCCGTTTGATCCCGAAAAGCCGACAATTACATCCGGCATTCGATTGGGTACACCGGCTGGTACATCGCGTGGCTTCGGTGTTGAAGAATTCCGTGAAGTCGGTCGTTTGATTGTCGAAACGCTTGATGGTCTTGCGAAGAATGGCGAAGCGGGCAATAGCGCGGTTGAAGACAGCGTTAAAACCCGCGTTCATGCTTTGACGAAGCGTTTCCCAATTTACCAGTAAGAGGTCAACGCCCGTGCGGTGTCCTTATTGCGGCAGTCTTGAAAGCCAAGTGAAGGACTCCCGTCCGGGGGAAGATGGGTCTGTGATCCGTCGTCGTCGGGTATGCCCCGATTGCGGCGGACGCTTCACCACATTCGAACGCGTGCAATTGCGCGAGCTGACGGTCGTCAAACGTTCGGGCCGTCGCATTCCCTTTGAGCGCGAAAAGCTATTGCGTTCTGTCGAAGTCGCATTGCGCAAACGGCCTGTTGAGCCCGAGCGTATTGAGCGCATGGTCAATGGCATCGTGCGCCAGCTTGAAAGCATGGGTGAAGGCGAAATCACTAGCCAGATGATTGGTGAATTGATCATGGAAGGCTTAAAGGGCCTTGATGATGTCGCCTATGTGCGCTTTGCCTCCGTCTATCGCAATTTCCGTGAAGCAAAAGATTTCGGCGAATTGATCGATGAATTATCGAGTGATGATACGCCCCCGCGCGTGCCACCGCGTCGGAACCCCACTGACTCATGAGCGCGTCCCTCATTGATGAGATGATGATGCGTCATGCCTTGACGCTGGCCGAACGTGGTCTTGGTCACACATGGCCTAACCCTGCTGTGGGGGCGGTGATCTGGCAGATGCGGGGTGATCAGCCCGTTATTGTTGGTCGCGGTTACACGCAAAGAGGCGGCCGTCCGCATGCGGAAACAGAAGCGCTACGCATGGCGGGTAATGCCGCGCGTGGTGCCTCAATGGCCGTCACACTCGAGCCTTGCGCACATCACGGTAAAACACCGCCTTGTGCCGAAGCGATTGTAAAAGCAGGCATCAAGCGTGTGGTCTCCGCCCTTGAAGATCCTGATCCGCGTGTCAGTGGGGCAGGGCATCGTATTCTTCGCGATGCAGGAATTTCTCTCATAACGGATGTACTGAAAGCTGACGCTGAACAGGTCAATCGCGGCTTTCTTCTGCGTGTGCGTGAGCAGCGGCCTTTTATCACTTTGAAGCTTGCACAAACATCGGATGGTTATGCCGGTGCCGATGGCAAAGCCTTGATGATCTCTTGCGCTTTATCAAAACAACGCGTTCATCTTGCCCGCGCGTCGCATGATGCGATCATGATTGGCGTAGGGACGGTGATCTCTGATGATCCCGATCTCACATGCCGTCTTCCCGGCATGATGCATCTTTCGCCCCTGCGTGTGATTATCGATACGCATCTTGATACACCGCCGACGGCACGTGTGATCGAGACGGCATCGAAAGTTCCAACATGGCTCATCACCGCTGATGACGCCTCTCAAGAACGCGAAGCGGCTTTGATGAAAGACGGCGTGCGCGTGATCCGCGTGATGAAAGATGCGCATGGTCATGTTGATGTCAAAGCTGCGATGGCCGCTCTTGCTGAAATCGGTATCACGCGTATTTTTTCGGAAGGCGGCCCGACTTTGGCCGAAGCTTTGGTCATCAACGGTCTTGTGGATAGCATCGAAATTATCACAAGCCCTGATGCGCTCGGCCGCGTCGGCACTGTGGCCTTGCGTCCGGCTTTGAAATCCGCTCTTTTTAATCCGAAACAATTCGAAGCTGCGCCTTCACGTATGATCGGTCGCGACCAAGTCCAACATTTTGAAAGGGTGCGTTGATGTTTACGGGAATCGTCAGCGACTGTGGAACGATTGCGTCTGTCTCCGCGCATGGCTCGTCATTGAAACGTTTGCGCATTCATGCCTCTTATGATGAGGCATCCATTGCGCTCGGCGCATCGATTGCTTGCGCAGGTGTCTGTTTAACTGTTGTCGCTTTTGGCGCGCGTCCCGAAGGCGGATGCTGGTTCGAAGTTGATGCCGCCGCAGAAACATTGGCGCTCACTACAGTGGGGCAGTGGATTGAAGGCACGCACATCAATCTCGAACGCGCGTTAAAGATCGGTGATGAATTGGGCGGGCATTTGGTGTCCGGTCATGTTGATGGACTTGCAAAAATCATTGCGCGCGAAGAGGTGACTGCGGGCGAAGCGGGATCAGGCTGGGGTGCCACGACGCGCTTCGTGTTGAGTGTTCCACCCGCATTGTCAAAATTCATCGCCGTTAAAGGTTCGGTCGCGCTTGATGGAACGTCATTGACCATCAACACGGTGGAGAATGATCAGTTCTCCGTGTTGCTCATTCCGCATACATTGCATGTCACCACTTGGGGACAGGCGAAAGCGGGCGATCTCGTCAATCTCGAAGTGGACCAAATGGCGCGCTATGCCGCGCGACTTGCGGAAGTCGCCGCCCGAATGTAGGTAAGCGCCTCGTCGAAGCGCCGTTTCGGCCGAAATTTGAGGACAGATCATGGCCGGTGCCCGTCAATCCGCTGCGCTGAATGCTGAACCGCTTGAGGACGCCCGCGTTCTCGTGGTCGAGGCGCGCTATTATGACGATCTCGCTGACGAGTTATTGAAGGGTGCTTTGGGCGTCTTGCAGGACGCTGGCGTTACCGCAACCGTTGTCACAGTGCCGGGCTCGCTCGAAATCCCGTCAACGGTCGCGATTATGGTTGAAGCCGCCTCAGCGCATGGCACGCCTTTCGATGCGGTGGTCACGCTTGGTACAGTCATCCGTGGTGAAACCTATCATTTCGAAATTGTCGCAGGTGAAAGCGCGCGCGCGCTCATGGATCTTTCGGTGGCTTATGGCATGCCGCTTGGCAATGGTATTCTTACGGTTGAGAATGACGAACAAGCGTGGGCGCGGGCACGTGTAAGCGAAGGCAATAAAGGCGGCGGTGCTGCCGAAGCGGCGTTGAGCGTGCTGCGTATCAAGCGGCAAGCGATTGCCGGAGCTGTCTGATGGCCCGCGGTGAATTACGGAGCGCTGCGCGGCTTGCTGCTGTCCAGGCGCTTTATCAAATGGAAATTGCCGGTAAAGGCATTGGCGATGTGATCGCTGAATTTGAAGCTCATTGGCTTGGTCGTGAAATCGACGGCATGGAAATGAAGCCCGCTGAAGGCGCATTTTTTCGTAGCCTTGTCGAAGGTGTCGTTTCAAAACAACGTGACATCGATCCAAAGATTGATGAGGCGCTTTCTGAAGGCTGGCCACTCCGTCGTATCGAAGCTGTCTTGCGTGCGGTACTGCGCGCGGGATGTTTCGAATTGCTCGCGCGCTCTGATGTTCCGGCTAAGGTTGTTATTCGCGAATATGGCGACATTGCTGCTGCCTTTTATGATGGTGATGAGATCGGCATGGTCAGCGCTGTGCTTGACGGACTCGCGCATAAGTTGCGTAGCGATGAGTTGGCACGACCCTGAACTCCGTATAGAGTCGATCCTTACCCTTCCGTCAGGGCAGTGAGTGTGTCAGTGGAGTTGAGTATGGACGGAAACATCGCAAGGTCCGGCGAAGACAAGCTCATTGCGCGCTATTTTGCGCCAATGGCAGGGCCTGCCGGTTTAGCTTTGAAAGACGACGCCGCGCTGCTCACGCCGCCCGCGGGCACAGATCTCGTTGTGACTGTCGATACAGTCGTCGCCAGCGTACATTTCTTTGCCGATGATCCGGCGGACGCAATTGCTGAGAAAGCGTTGGGCGTTAATCTCTCCGACATTGCTGCGAAAGGCGCGACGCCGCTTGGCTTTGTCATGGCTTTGTCGCTGCCTGATAATTGGCGCGAAGAGTGGCTTGCGCAATTTGCTGATGGATTAGCGAAGGCTGCTTCGAAATGCGCTTGTCCGCTTTTGGGTGGCGATACAACACGCTCTGCGGGACCTTTGTCGATCTCAATCACCGTCTTCGGTTCTGTACCTACCGGCATGATGGTCCGTCGCACAACGGCAAAGCCTGGCGATCTGATTGCGGTGAGTGGAACAATTGGTGATGCGGCTTTGGGTTTGAAAATTCGCTCAGCGCCCGAGCGCGAATGGGCGGGTGGTCTTTCCGAGAAGGACTACAGCCATCTTCTCGGTCGTTATCTGCGTCCACAACCACGACTCGCTCTGGCTGACGCGTTGCGTCGTCACGCTTCCGCATCGATGGATGTGTCAGATGGTTTGATTGGCGATTGCAATAAGCTTCTTCAAGCATCGGGTGTGACAGGCCGCTTACAAATCGAAACCGTGCCTTTGTCAGCCGCCGCCCATGTCGC
>RFXE01000123.1 GCA_009921785.1 Alphaproteobacteria bacterium | reverse complement strand
GACAAGACGATCAAGCCTCAAAAGCAAGAAGAGTCCACGTTTGACCGCACCAAGCGGCTTATAAATGAGTTCAATGAAGACCCGGAGTTGACCAAGTCTTCTATCGCCAAATCACTTACTACGTTCAAAGACAAGTTTGAGAACAACGTGTTCTCGACTGATTCGGCCTTCAACAACAAGGTCCGCAGCGAACTGATCAAAGACATCGATCAGAACAAGGATGTGATTGGCACGCTCATTGAAATGAAGGCCAATTCCGGCAAAGCAGAAATTGCGTCTGTGCGCTCTGTCGCTGCCGAGCTCGATCTTGGCGATGTTGAAGTGCAGGAATTTGGCAATCAAGGCGAAGTCTCTCTTCGCTTTGGTTTGCAGCCGGGTGGCGAGAAAGGGCAACAGGCTGTTGTCGAACGCGTACGCGCGAATTTCGGCAAAGACTATGAATTCCGCCGCGTTGAAGTTGTCGGTCCGCGCGTTTCCGGTGAGTTGGTGCAATCCGGAATTCTTGGCGTTGTCCTCTCGATCGTCGCCGTGTTGATTTACTTATGGTTCCGCTTTGAGTGGCAATTCGCGGTGGGTGCGGTGATTGCCACGCTGCACGATCTCGTTTTGACGATGGGCTTTTTTGCGATCACGCAAATCGAATTCAATATGACGTCGATTGCCGCCATTCTTACAATTGTCGGGTATTCATTGAATGACACAGTTGTGGTGTTTGACCGAATTCGTGAATTACTGCGTAAATATAAGAAAATGCCAATTGCCGAATTGCTTGATCTCTCGATCAATTCGACCTTGTCGCGTACGGTTATGACATCGGTCACAACATCGCTTGCTTTGTTGGCGCTTGTCCTCTTTGGCGGCTCGGTGATCAAAAGCTTCTCATGGGCGATGATCTTTGGCGTTGTCATTGGCACATATTCGTCGATCTTTATCGCGGCACCGGTTCTCATTTATCTCGGCGCGCGCGTTACAGGTGAAACGCAAGACGCTGCTTCGGATAATAGCGAAGCTTCAAAAACGACATCTCGATGACCGCGCGTGGCGAAGGGTTTGTTCCCGGACGCCATGCGATTGATGCAGTTGGGCAGGGTGGTTTTCGCTTTGCCGATATGTCCCATCGTGGTTCGATCCTCATCCTGCCATCGGGTATTCACGCCTGGTCGATTTCGTCTGTGAGCGATCTCACTGCAATGTCATTTCAAGAATTGTTTGCCGAAGCGCAGGACATTGATTTTGTTCTGATCGGGACCGGCGAGAAAATTCATCGCCTTGCGGAGCCCTTGCTTTGGCGGTTTCGTGAATATCAATTTCAATTCGATATGATGGCTACACTTGCTGCCGCACGAACTTATAATGTTCTGGTTGCGGAACATCGTCGTGTGGCCGCAGCGATGATTGCTCTCCCTTAATGAATACCGAGCTCGCCCGTTTTGTGAAGGATTTCGATCCGGTTTCTTATTGGTCAGTGCTGTTTGCACCGCCTGATCGACGCGATGCGTTATTATCGCTTTATGCTTTTGCAGTTGAGATTAAACGCATTCCGTCTCTCGTTTCCGAACCCGCTTTGGGCGAAATCCGCATGCAATGGTGGATCGATGGGTTGAAGGGCGAGCGTGGAGGTGAATTGCAATCCCATCCGCAAGGACAAGCACTGCTTGAAACCTGCGCGCGTTATGCTTTACCGCATGCGCCTTTGATTGCTCTTATTGAAGCGCACGCATCGCGGCTTTCACAGGACGATCCGCTGCGGCGTCCTGATGAAGTGGCGCTTGAGCTTTATTGCGGGCAGACCCACGCTTCACTCATTCAGCTTGCGTCATTGATCTTGAATGGCGGTCGCGATCCGCAAACAAGCGAAGCATCTGGTCACGTGGGAATGGTTTTAGGGTTGATCGAGCTAATCCGCGAGGAAACGACAGACCTATCGCAGAAAGATCTTGTATCTCTTGCGCGAGAACATTTGATCAAGGCACGTCACGCGCTTCAAACTGTTTCGGATAAAGTTAAGCCGGCATTTTTGCCGCTGGCAATTGCCGAACCTTTTCTAAAAAGTTTGGCGTTGGGTCAAAGTCCTGAGCGTGCTTTTCCCGCGCCATGGCGCATTCTTCTGCGCATGATGCTCGGTCGTCTTTAAGTCGATAGATTTAAGTTAACGAACTCATCCAAAGATCAATATCCGCAGCCGCCCGTGCGGTGAGGGCGTGTTTGCGAGCGATGGATTTTTCAGTGCCGCGTAAACGCTTTCCTGTTTCATCTTTGGTTGGCGCTGCAATCGGCGGGAACAAACCGAAATTGATATTCATCGGTTGAAAGCTCGGCGGACCGGCATCAATGGTTTCGATATGGCCGCCGGTAATGTGATTGATGAGAGCACCTAATGCCGTTGTTGACGGGAAGATCGAGTGCTCGAGACTCAAACGATCCGCCGTTGCGAAACGTCCGGCAGCAAGGCCAATCGCGGCGCTTTCAACATAGCCTTCGCATCCCGTAATTTGTCCGGCAAAACGCAAACGCGGTTCGGCTTTTAGTTTCAAAGTGGGATCAAGCAAGTTAGGTGAATTCAAATATGTATTGCGATGCAATCCGCCAAGTCGCGCGAAATCCGCATTCGCTAATCCCGGGATTGTTCTGAAAATGCGAACCTGTTCGGCATATTTGAGCTTCGTTTGAAAGCCCACCATATTATAGAGCGTGCCAAGCGCATTATCCTGTCGCAATTGAACAATGCCATAAGGCTTCACTGTTGGATTATGCGGATTGGTAAGCCCCACGGGTTTCATGGGTCCATGACGTAATGTTTCGGCGCCGCGCATGGCCATCACTTCGATAGGTAAACAGCCATCGAAATAGGGAACACCTTCAAACTCTTTGAATTCTGTTTTCTCGCCTTGCAAGAGCGCGTCAACAAAAGCGAAATATTGGTCTTTATCGAGCGGGCAATTGATATAATCAGCACCTGTTCCGCCTGGGCCAACTTTATCGTAACGGCTTTGATACCACGCAAAATTGAAATCGATAGTTTCTTTATGAATGATGGGCGCAATCGCATCGAAAAACGATAACTGCTTTTCACCTGTGATCGATAAGATTGCTTCAGCCAAGGCCGACGATGTTAACGGACCCGTAGCAATGATCACATTGTCCCACTCTTTGGGCGGCAATCCATTCACTTCACCCCGTTCAATCGTGATCAAGGGTTCTTTGGAAATCGCTTCAGTGACTGCTGAAGCAAAGCCGTCGCGATCAACGGCCAAGGCGCCACCAGCGGGCACCTGATTGCGATCGGCAGACGCCATGATCAATGAATTAAGTTTGCGCATCTCGGCATGCAGGAGACCTACTGCATTTGCCTTCGCATCATCGGAGCGGAAAGAATTTGAACACACGAGTTCTGCCAGCGCATCGGTTTGATGGGCCGCTGTTTTGCGCACAGGACGCATCTCGTGAAGAATGACGGGAATATTTTTGCGGCTGATCTGCCAAGCGGCTTCTGAACCCGCAAGACCGCCGCCGATGATATGGATGGGCTTGATTGACATGGCGCGGACCATAATGCGCGCATGGAGCCTGAACAAGACATTCCCTTAGATACGAAAACGCCCGCCGGGAGGGGGTGGCGGGCGTCTCGTTCGGTTCAAGGAAAAAGGGGAATCCTCAGAACCGAATGTCCTAAGCATCGTCATAGGAGGGGGAGACGATGCCCGGCTAAATTTTCTTAGCGTGCTGCTGCGTGCTTCTTTGCGATGAAGCGGATGTCGCTGCGCGAAATGCCAAGGTCGGCGAGATCGCGGTCGGTGAGCTGCGAGAGTTCACGGATCGTGTTGCGCACACGGGCCCAGCGGCGAAGATTGCTCTTCAAAGTAGAAATCGTAAGCATTTTCATTACCTCTTTGTTCGGACAAGCAGGGCAACCGCTCATTTCGTGGTCCGAAACGGGTTGTCTCTGAAATTGTTGCACTGCATATAAGAGAGGTAAGATACTTTGACCAGTCGGTCAGATAGCAAGACAGCTATGCGTTTTTGTGTGATCCACGTTAAATTAGTCCTAATGCCATCCAATTTTCACATAGAAGACATTATTTAGCCGCAATTGAGCTCGCCTTTGATTTTAGGGATTTTTCGGCTTTTGGTGGCCGTCTGGACATGATTTCCGCGAGGAATCGAGCGGTATGGCCCTTATTTCCCTTCACAATATCCTCGGGCGTGCCTTGAGCCACGATGACGCCGCCGCCATCGCCGCCTTCCGGTCCCATATCGATGACCCAGTCGGCTGTTTTCACCACTTCAAGATTATGCTCGATCACAATCACCGTATTGCCCTGATCGACAAGCTCGTGGAGCACTTCAAGGAGCTTGGCCACATCGTGGAAATGGAGCCCCGTTGTCGGTTCGTCGAGAATATAGAGCGTGCGTCCAGTCGCGCGGCGTGAGAGCTCCTTGGAGAGTTTCACGCGTTGGGCTTCACCACCCGAGAGCGTCGTCGCCTGCTGGCCAACTTTGATGTAGTCGAGGCCGACGCGGGCGAGGGTCTCCATCTTCTCGCGTATTGAGGGCACCGCCTTGAACAGATTGGCGGCTTCTTCAACGGTCATGTCGAGGAGATCGGCAATGGACTTATCGCGGAATTTTACTTCGAGCGTCTCGCGATCATAACGACGTCCTTTGCAGACATCACATGTCACATAGACATCGGGAAGGAAGTGCATCTCGATCTTGATGACGCCATCACCCTGGCAGGCTTCGCAACGTCCCCCTTTGACATTGAAAGAGAATCGCCCGGGTTGATAACCGCGTGCTTTTGCTTCTGGCAATTCCGCATACCATTCACGGATCGGCGTGAAGGCGCCCGTATAAGTAGCGGGATTTGAGCGCGGTGTACGACCGATGGGCGACTGATCAATATCAATCACTTTGTCGAGATGTTCGAGACCTTCAATGCGATCAAACGGAGCAGGTTGTTCAAACGCACCATTCAAGCGCCGCGCGACCGCACGATAAAGCGTGTCGATGATCAAAGTCGATTTACCACCACCTGAAACACCTGTGATGCAAGTAAAAGTTCCAAGTGGAATTTCAGCTGTGACGTTTTTAAGATTGTTGCCGCGCGCACCAACAAGTTTGAGCATTCGGCCTTTTTGCGGCTTACGACGTTGCGGTGGTGTTGGCACACCCATCTCGCCTTTGAGATATTTTCCGGTCAATGATTTCGGGTTATCAAGAATATCTTGCGGTTGACCTTCAGCAACGATTTTTCCGCCATGAATACCGGCTCCGGGTCCAACGTCGACAACCCAATCTGCTTGCAAGATGGCGTCTTCGTCATGTTCAACGACGATCACGGTATTACCAAGATCACGCAATCTTTTGAGTGTTCCGAGCAACCGCTCATTGTCGCGCTGGTGAAGACCAATGGACGGTTCATCAAGAACATAAAGCACGCCTGAAAGGCCTGAGCCGATTTGCGAAGCCAAGCGAATACGTTGGCTTTCACCGCCTGAGAGAGAACCGGAGTTGCGCGAGAGTGTGAGATAATCAAGACCGACATCGACAAGAAATGTCAGACGATCACGAATTTCTTTTAAAATACGACCGGCGATTTCATTCTGCTTTTTCGAGAGCGCTTTAGGCAAGCGTTCAAACCAGCGATGTGCTTCAGCGACCGAGAATTTCGAAACATCAGCAATGTGATGATTATCGATT
>RFXE01000122.1 GCA_009921785.1 Alphaproteobacteria bacterium | reverse complement strand
GCCTCTGCGCCGCCAACGGATAAAGAGTATAATGTCGTACGTGCATTCAAAGCGGGATGGGGCGGTGTCGTTTGGAAAACGCTTGGTGATGGTGATCCCATCGTCAATGTGTCGGGTCCGCGCTATGGCGCGATTCATGGTCCTGATCGCCGTTTGATTGGTTTGAATAATATTGAATTGATTACAGATCGTCCGCTTGAAGTGAATTTGCGTGAAATTAAGCAAGTCAAAAAAGACTGGCCGGATCGTGCCGTTGTCGTTTCACTCATGGTCCCTTGCGAAGAAGAGAATTGGAAAGCGATTCTGAAGCAAGTCGAAGAGACGGAGTGCGATGGCATCGAACTAAATTTCGGTTGCCCGCATGGTATGTCCGAACGCGGCATGGGTTCGGCAGTTGGTCAGGTGCCCGAATATATTGAAATGGTCACACGTTGGTGCAAACAACATTCGCGTATGCCGGTGATTGTAAAGCTCACACCGAATATCACTGATATTCGTTATCCGGCGCGCGCCGCGAAAAAGGGCGGTGCCGATGCCGTCTCTCTCATCAACACAATTTCTTCGATCATGTCGGTCGATCTTGATCATATGTCGCCATGGCCGGTTCTTGATGGACAAGGCACACATGGTGGGTATTGCGGTCCTGCCGTGAAACCGATTGCGTTGAACATGGTGGCCGAGATTGCACGCGATCGTGAAACGCAAGGCCTACCAATTTCAGCTATTGGCGGCATAACAACCTGGAAAGATGCTGCTGAGTTTATTGCGATGGGCGCCGGTACCGTTCAGGTCTGCACCGCCGCGATGACCTATGGCTTCAAAATTGTTGAAGAGATGATTTCCGGCCTCTCGCAATTCATGGATGAGAAGGGCTATCGCACGATTGAAGAGTTCCGTGGCCTTGCCATGCCGAAAGTCACGGACTGGCAATATCTCAATCTGAATTACGTCGTGAAGGCCTCAATTGATCAGGACCTTTGCATTTCATGCGGTCGATGCCATCAGGTGTGCGAAGATACTTCACATCAAGCCATCACCAATCAAGTGGATGGCAAGCGCAAATTCACAGTGAAGGAAGAAGAATGCGTAGGCTGCAATCTCTGCGCGGTGGTCTGTCCGGTGGAAAGCTGCATCACGATGGTGCCGCAAACCAAAGGCACTGATCCGCGCACCGGCTTTGACTATGGCAGGCCTTATGCGAATTGGACGACGCATCCCAATAATCCGTCGTCAAAAGCGGCGGAGTAAGCGTCCTCTCTATTCGCCGATGCGCGCAATCCCTTCCTCGCCGTCATCACGTCGCCAGACGAGTTTATCGCCCGGCAAACTTTCAAGCTTAAAGCAGAAGACTTTGCCACCATACCAGCTTTGCCATTGTTGGCAGAGACTGTCGTCCTTCACCCACCAACGTCCTTGATCATTGGGTACAAGAAATTTTCCAAGGCCGATGGCTTCTCCTGAACCATCAACCACGCCTTCTTCTTTGTAATGGAGTGGCATCTCTCCGCCGAGAGGAACGGAGAGATAAATTCTTTTTCCCGCTACATAAGATTTGATGGCTTCGCCTTTGACCGGCTCACCGGCGGCAATGTTTGTCGCATAGACGGTCACGGTTTGCGCAAAGATCATTGGTGCCGCAAAAGCCGCCGCCGATAAATACGCTAACATCCGATCTACGTTCATTTTCGTATCTGCTCCATCACCGCTTTTTATGCGGTGCATACAGGTGTCTGTTTTGTGGCAAATTTACGGAACCAGTCCCTCGTCAGATCAGAATTATTGCCTGTGCACGGAAGATGAAGGACGAAAAGAACGTATGATCGGAAAAATTCTATCCTTTATCTTTTTTCAGTTTGCCTGGTTTGCGGCAGTTCTTGGAGGCGCGCACAATCTTGATTTTGCTGGCGCCTGTCCGGCATTGGCGCTTTTTGCTTTTCACCTTACGTCAAATTATCGGCGATGGGTTTCGTCTTGCGCGACCATTCTTGCGATTGTCGTCTTGGGCATTGTTATCGAAGTCCTTTTGTTGAAAAGCGGGGCGATTACCTATCGCGGATCAACAGCGTCCGCCTCATTCCCGCCTTTGTGGATTCTGGCGCTTTGGCTTGCCTTTGCCACTTTGCCTGATGGCGCATTGTCATGGCTTTCAGGGCGCACAGGGTTTCAGGTTATCTTCGGGGCTCTCGGCGGACCTTTGAGTTATATTGCGGGAGAAAAGCTTGGCGCAGCAGAGCTTCACACAAGCTTCACCTATGCCATGACCGTTTTTGCCATCGCTTGGGCTATCGCAACGCCTTTGTGTTTTCTCTGCCTTAGGGCTTTTTCAACAAAAGCCGAATCGCTCAAAGCGGCGTGATGCCGTGTAAAATCGTATCCACCACTTGTGCTTTGGCTTTTTGGAATTGCTCATCGGAGAGCGGCACGCCGCCATTGAGCGCACGGATCTGATCTTCGAAATCGGCGTAATGCTGGGTTGTTGCCCAGATCATGTAAAAGAAATAGCGGGGCTCGAGCGGACGGATTTTTCCCGCCTCAATCCAGCGGCGCATGATGGCCTCGCGGGAGGCTATCCATTCGGCGAGCGTGGTTTCGAGAAAATCTTTAATGACGGGCGCCCCACGCAAAATCTCGCTGGCCCAGATTCGTGAACCGAGAGGGTCGGCCCGCGCCAGATCCATTTTTGCGCCGATATAGGCGGTTATAGCCTCTTTAGGGTCGTCTTTTTCGTCAAAAGACGAGGCGGCAGCGAGCCAATCGGTCAGAATCTCCTCGGTCACTGCCCGGTAGAGCGCTTCCTTGGTTGGGAAGTAATAATGGAGATTGGCTTTGGGGACGCCGGCCCGCCGGGCAATTTCAGCCGTGGTTGCGCCCTTAAACCCCTCTTCGGCAAAAACAGCCCGCGCGGCCTCGAAGAGGCCTTTTTCCTTGAGCTCGCGGCCGGCAGAACGGGCCGGTCGGGGGTGTGGCGCGGTATCGGTCATTGTCTTCTGTTTCGAACCCGTGACGAACCAACGAAATTTTACAAACGTGAATTGACCACTTGGTCAAATCCATCATAGCGTTGACTTTATCGCGTTGAAAAGCCGGGGTGGGGATATGGCTGACTTGTCGAATTATCGGATCGATGGCGCGCGGCTCTGGGACACGCTCATGGAGATGGCCAAAATCGGCGGTACGCCGAAGGGCGGCTGCAAGCGTCTCACTTTGACCGATCTCGATAAACAGGGTCGTGAGCTCTTCACCGCATGGTGCGAAGCGGCGGGCTGCACGGTTTCCGTTGACCGCATGGGCAATATGTTTGCGCGTCGGCCGGGCACAGACAATTCTTTGCCGCCGGTGATGATGGGCAGCCATCTCGACACGCAACCGACAGGCGGCAAATTTGACGGTGTGCTGGGTGTTTTGGGCGCACTTGAAGTCATACGCTCGATGAATGATCTCAAAATCAAAACCAAGCATCCGGTAGAAGTGGCCAATTGGACGAATGAAGAAGGCTCACGCTTCGCGCCAGCCATGATTTCGTCAGGTGTTTTTGCAGGCGTTTATACGGAAGACTTCGCCTATGCGCGTGAAGATGGTGAAGGCAAAAAGCTTGGCGATGAATTGAAGCGCATCGGCTATCAGGGCGACTTGCCGACGGGCGGCCGACCCATTCATGCTTTTTTCGAATTGCATATTGAACAAGGTCCTATTCTCGAAGCTGAACACAAAGATGTTGGCGTCGTCACGCATGGCCAAGGTCAACGTTGGTATGAAATCAAGCTTATAGGCTTTGAAAGTCATGCGGGTTCAACGCCTATGCCGCGCCGCAAAGATGCGCTGCTCGGTGCCGCGCGCATTGTCGAGCTTGTGAATTCAATCGGCTTGAAACACGCGCCCAATGCTGTCGCGACTGTGGGTATGCTCAATCCTTATCCGAATTCACGCAATGTAATTCCGGGCGAAGTGTTTATGACGATTGATTTTCGTCATCCGGAAGATGCAACGCTGTCCGAGATGGACGCCGCACTGGCTCAGGGCGTGAAAGAGATCACCGATAAGATCGGCCTCACTTACGACATGAAGCAGGTTTTCTATTACAAGCCTGTGGCCTTCGACAAAGACTGTGTTGAAGCCGTGCGGCGCGCTGCGAAACATTTCGGCTATTCGCATCGCGATATTGTTTCGGGTGCCGGCCATGATGCGTGCTACATTGCGCGCGTTGCGCCTACATCGATGATTTTCACGCCCTGCGTTGATGGTATCAGCCATAATGAAGCGGAAGATATCAGCCAGGAATGGGCGACTATGGGAACCAATGTGCTGATGCATGCGGTGCTCGAAAAAGCCGAAGTCATCGGTTGAGCGCGCGAGAGGGAGAAGTCATCATGTCAACAGTGATCAAAAACGGAACCATCGTTACAGCTGATCGCACCTATAAAGCCGATGTGCTGATTGAAGGTGAAAGCATCACCGCCATTGGTTCTGATCTCAAAGGCGACAAGGTGATTGACGCTGCGGGCTGTTTCATTATGCCGGGCGGTATCGATCCGCACACACATCTTGATATGCCGTTCATGGGCACGAATTCTGCTGATGATTATGAGAGCGGCACAAAGGCTGCGCTCTCCGGCGGCACGACAATGGTTGTTGATTTCTGTATCCCCGGCAACGGCCAGCGTCTGATGGATGCGTGGAAAGATTGGGATGCGCGCGCATCAAAAGCAGCGACCGATTATTCCTATCACATGTGCATCACTTATTGGAATGATCAGGTGCGCGCGGATATGGCGGATGTCGTCAACAAAGGCGTAACGACCTTCAAACATTTCATGGCCTATAAAGGCGCGCTGATGGTGAATGATGACGAGATGTTCGCATCATTCCGCCGCTGCGCCGAGCTTGGTGCCATGCCGCTTGTTCACGCTGAGAATGGTGATGTCGTTGCCGCGCTCCAGCAGAAGCTTCTCGCTGAAGGCATCACAGGACCGGAAGGTCACGCTTATTCGCGTCCACCGGAAGTGGAAGGCGAAGCAGCAAATCGCGCAATCATGCTGGCGGATGCTGCGGGTGTACCGCTTTACATCGTTCACACATCATCGATTCCAGCGCATGAAGCAATTCAACGCGCACGCGCGCTTGGTAAGCGCGTTTATGGTGAGCCGCTCATTCAGCATCTCGTGCTCGATGAAGGCGAATACATGAACAAGGATTGGGTACATGCGGCGCGGCGTGTCATGTCGCCGCCCTTCCGCGATAAAAAGAATCAAGAAGATTTGTGGAATGGTCTGCGAGCAGGCTCACTGCAAGTCGTCGCCACCGATCATTGTGCGTTCACAACAAAACAAAAAGAAATTGGTCTTACCGATTTCACAAAGATTCCGAATGGCACGGGCGGTCTTGAAGATCGTATGCCGGTCCTATGGACGCATGGTGTCGGAACGGGTCGTCTCACCATGAATGAATTCGTCGCGGTGACGTCTTCAAATATCGCAAAAATTCTCAATCTCTATCCGAAAAAAGGTGCGGTGCTTGTGGGCGCTGATGCCGATCTCGTGATTTGGGATCCGGAAGCGACCAAGACTGTGTCGGCGTCAACGCAAGTGTCTGTGATCGATTACAATGTGTTCGAAGGACAGAAACTCAAAGGCCTGCCGCGTCTGACACTTTCACGTGGCGAAACAGTCTATGAAAATGGCAAGGTGTCAGCGAAAACGGGTCGCGGAAAATTTGTTGCCCGCAAGCCGTTCCCGCCGGAGTCAAAAGCACTATCGACATGGA
>RFXE01000121.1 GCA_009921785.1 Alphaproteobacteria bacterium | reverse complement strand
GAGAGGCGACGGTGTCTCGATGGATCCCGGTTTGACGCTAGGCGCACCAAACACAACAAAAGCCATCGACGTCCGTCGAAGTCCGGTGTGTCTACTCGTGCCCCCTACCCCCGTCAACCCCTTTTTGCCGGATAATTTGATTGGGGCGCCCATTCCGGCATCCATTGTTGAAATAGGCCCGGCGGGACAAAGAAAAAGGCCGCCCGGAGGCGACCTTTTGGAATATTATGGAACCAAAACCGGTTCGGAGAGGTCTTATTCAGCCGCTGCCGGACCTTCAATCGATTCCTGTGCCACGATGAGCTCGTCACGCTTGGTGGCGATCTGACGAATCCGGGACATGGTCGCACCCGTACCCGCCGGAATGAGACGGCCGACGATGACGTTTTCCTTGAGTCCTGCGAGATCGTCCGACTTGCCGTTGACGGCAGCCTCGGTGAGCACGCGGGTCGTTTCCTGGAACGAAGCCGCCGAGATGAAGGAGCGGGTCTGGAGCGACGCCTTGGTGATACCGAGCAACACAGGGTGACCCTTTGCTGGACGCTTACCATCCGCGATCAGACGCTCATTGACTTCGTCCATTTCGACCTTGTCGACCTGTTCATTGTTCAGGAACTCGGAATCGCCGATTTCGTCGATTTCGACCTTCTGCAACATCTGCCGGACAATCACTTCAATATGCTTGTCGTTGATCGACACGCCCTGCAAACGATAGACTTCTTGGATTTCGTTGACGAGGTAAGCAGCAAGCTCCTCTACGCCCTTAATCGCCAGAATGTCATGCGGCGCCGGATTACCATCGACGATGTAATCGCCCTTCTCCACCACGTCGCCGGCTTGCAGATAGATGTGCTTGCCCTTTGGAACGAGATACTCGACCGGATCCGATCCATCATCAGGGATGAGCGAGATACGGCGCTTGTTCTTGTAGTCGCGACCAAACTGAATCGTGCCCGATGTCTCGGCGATGATCGCAGCTTCCTTCGGACGACGGGCTTCGAAGAGTTCGGCAACACGCGGCAGACCGCCGGTGATGTCGCGTGTCTTCGCGCTTTCCAGAGGAATACGAGCAAGAATATCACCCGCCTTGATCTTTGCACCCGGATCAACCGAAAGGATCGCATCGACCGGCAAAAGATAACGAGCCTCGCCGCCGCGCGGAAGTTTCAAAATCTTGCCCTTCGCATCCATGATCACGACAGCCGGACGCAAATCCGCCGAACGCATATTGGTGCGATAATCGATAACGACGCGCTTGGTGATACCCGTCGACTCGTCAGCGGTTTCAATGACCGATG
The DNA here is from genome assembly GCA_009921785.1 of Alphaproteobacteria bacterium. GTDB lineage: Bacteria > Pseudomonadota > Alphaproteobacteria > Rhizobiales > Beijerinckiaceae > CAIUPE01. The sequence continues at coordinate 4,493 of RFXE01000121.1, read as the reverse complement.
CGTTTTCGACGAGATCTTCATATTGCACCGTGCCCGCCACTTCCGTGACGATCGGACGGGTATAGGGATCCCAATCCGCCAAACGTTGACCACGCTTGATCGTGTCGCCTTCGGCAACGCGCAGGCGTGAGCCATATTGGATGCGGTGAGCAGCACGCTCAGTGCCATCCGATCCCACAATCGCAATCGTGATGTTGCGGCCCATGGCAATGAGATCGCCATCGGAATTCTTTGCAACATTGCTGTTACGCACCACGACCTTACCGTCAAAATTGCTTTCAACGAAGGACGTATCCGCAATGTTGGCAGCCCCACCGACGTGGAAGGTACGCATTGTAAGCTGCGTGCCTGGTTCACCGATTGACTGAGCGGCAATAACACCAACCGCTTCACCAATATTGACCGGTGTTCCGCGTGCGAGATCGCGACCATAGCATGTGCCGCAAACGCCATTCGGCGCTTCGCAGGTGAGAACCGAACGGATCTTCACTTCTTGAATACCAGCCGCATTGATCGCTTCGATGTGATGCTCTTCGATCATCATGCCCTTCGCAACGATGATCTTGTCCTCTTGATCGACAAGATCTTCCGCTGCGGTACGGCCGAGAATACGCGTTGCCAACGACGCCACGATCTGACCCGCGTCAATGATGGCGCGCATCTTAATGCCACCTTCAGAGCCGCAATCACGAACCGTGATGATCGAGTCCTGCGCCACGTCAACGAGACGACGTGTGAGGTAACCCGAGTTTGCCGTCTTCAACGCGGTATCCGCGAGACCCTTACGGGCGCCGTGGGTCGAGTTGAAATATTCAAGAACGTCGAGACCTTCTTTGAAGTTCGAGATGATCGGCGTCTCAATGATTTCGCCTGATGGCTTGGCCATAAGACCGCGCATCGCTGCGAGCTGACGCATCTGCGTGGGCGACCCACGCGCACCGGAATGCGACATCATATAAATCGAGTTCACAGGCTTTGTGCGGCCCGCATCATCCTTCTGCACGGCCGAAATACGCGCCATCATTTCTTGCGCGAGTTTGTCCGAGCACTTCGCCCACGCATCAACGACCTTGTTGTATTTTTCGCCTTGCGTGATGAGACCATCATTGAATTGCTGCTCGTAATCCTTCACGAGCGCGCGTGTTTCGCCAACGATCTTTGCCTTCGTGTCCGGAATGACCATGTCGTCTTTGCCGAACGAGATGCCGGCCTTGAACGCATTGGTGAAACCGAGCGACATGATGCGATCGCAGAAGATCACAGTCTCTTTCTGACCGCAGTGACGATAGACCGTGTCGATCGTGTTCGAAATTTCTTTCTTCGTCATCATTTTGTTGACGACGTCGAACGTGATCTTGCCGTTCTTTGGCAGAAGCTGACCAAGCATCGCGCGGCCAGGCGTCGTGTCATAGATTTTTGTGTAAGACTTGCCGGCCTCATCAACGCCCTGATAGCGATATTTAATCTTCGCATGAACGGTGACAGACTTTGACGCGATCGCATGTTCGATTTCGCCCATATCGGCGAAGAGCATGCCCTCACCTGGCTCCTTATCGGCCATCAATGACAGATAATAGAGTCCAAGCACGATATCCTGCGATGGCACGATGATCGGCTGACCGTTTGCTGGATGCAGAATATTATTAGTCGACATCATGAGCACGCGTGCTTCCAACTGCGCTTCGAGCGACAGCGGAACGTGCACAGCCATTTGGTCACCGTCGAAGTCGGCGTTAAACGCCGCGCAGACGAGCGGGTGAAGCTGAATGGCTTTACCTTCAACGAGCACAGGCTCGAACGCTTGAATGCCCAAGCGATGGAGCGTCGGTGCGCGGTTCAGCATCACGGGATGTTCGCGAATGACTTCGTCAAGGATATCCCAAACTTCGGGCTTTTCCTTTTCAACGAGCTTCTTGGCTTGCTTCACAGTGGCCGAGAGACCCTTCGCATCAAGACGCGAATAGATGAAGGGCTTGAAGAGTTCGAGCGCCATCTTCTTCGGCAAACCGCATTGATGCAGTTTCAATTCCGGACCGACGACGATAACCGAACGACCTGAATAGTCGACGCGCTTGCCGAGCAAGTTCTGACGGAAGCGACCTTGCTTGCCCTTCAGCATGTCAGCGAGTGACTTCAACGGACGCTTATTCGCACCCGTGATCACGCGACCACGACGACCATTGTCGAAGAGCGCATCAACAGACTCTTGCAACATGCGCTTTTCGTTACGGATGATGATATCCGGCGCGCGCAATTCGATGAGGCGCTTCAAGCGATTGTTACGATTGATCACGCGACGATAAAGATCGTTCAAATCGGATGTCGCGAAACGACCACCATCAAGCGGCACGAGCGGACGGAGATCCGGCGGGATCACAGGAACAACCGTGAGGATCATCCATTCAGGCTTATTGCCTGATTGAATGAACGCTTCGATGATCTTCAAGCGCTTAGCGAGTTTCTTCGGCTTCAATTCAGATGTTGACACCGAGATCTCGTGACGGAGATCCGCAGCGGTCTTTTCCAAATCAAGCGCGCGAAGAATTTCACGAATGGCTTCTGCGCCAATCATGGCGGTGAAGCTGTCTTCGCCATATTCGTCTTGCGCACGAAGATAATCATCTTCCGAGAGCAATTGACGTTCTTTGAGCGGGGTAAGACCTGGCTCAATAACGACATAGTTTTCGAAATAGAGAATGCGCTCGAGATCCTTGAGCGCCATATCGAGAAGAAGGCCGATGCGGGACGGCAACGACTTCAAGAACCAGATATGCGCAACAGGAGCAGCCAATTCGATATGGCCCATGCGCTCACGCCGGACGCGTGACAAGGTCACTTCAACGCCGCACTTTTCGCAGATGACGCCCTTATACTTCATGCGCTTATATTTGCCGCACAAGCATTCGTAATCCTTGATCGGGCCAAAGATGCGCGCGCAGAAAAGGCCATCGCGTTCAGGTTTGAACGTACGATAATTGATCGTTTCTGGCTTTTTGATTTCACCATAAGACCATGAGAGGATCTGATCAGGCGAAGCGATCGCGATCTTGATATGCTCAAAGGTCTGCGGCTGGACCACGGGGTTGAAGAGATTCATGACCTCTTGATTCATCGCCGTCTCCTTACATTCGGATCTTAAAGCGCCCTATTGGCGAAGATCCCTAAAGTCCTAATTCAATATCGAAGAGCGAACCCTTCGACGCGAAGAGGTCGGCACGCCTGAGCGCGCCAACCTTCTTTCATCACTCAGCAGCTTCCGCCGGCGGCAATTCGTCCGCAGGCTTCGCTGACGCCGTCAATTCAACATTGAGGCCCAGCGAACGCATTTCCTTGACGAGAACGTTGAAGCTCTCCGGAATACCGCTTTCGAATGTATCGTCGCCACGAACGATCGACTCGTAGACCTTTGTGCGGCCGGCGACGTCGTCCGATTTGACGGTGAGCATTTCTTGCAACGTATACGCTGCGCCATAGGCTTCGAGCGCCCAGACTTCCATTTCGCCGAAACGCTGACCACCGAACTGCGCTTTGCCGCCGAGTGGCTGTTGCGTGACGAGCGAATAAGGACCGATCGAACGCGCATGGATCTTGTCATCGACAAGATGATGAAGCTTCAGCATGTAGATATAGCCGACGGTGACCTTACGATCGAAAGCTTCACCCGTGCGTCCATCATACAGCGTGACCTGACCCGATTTATCAAGACCGGCCTGCTCCAACAAATGCTCGATATCCGCTTCTTTCGCGCCATCAAACACCGGCGTTGCAATCGGCACACCGCGACGGAGGTTTTCACCCATGCCCGCAAGATTATCAGCATCAAGCGCGCTCACAGCTTCATTGTCGCCATAGACTTTGGCGAATGAGTCACGAAGTTGCTTTTCATTGTGCGACTTACGATAGGCATCAACCGCCTCACCGATCTGTTTGCCAAGACCCGCTGCAGCCCATCCGAGATGGGTTTCAAGGATCTGACCCACATTCATGCGCGACGGCACGCCCAACGGATTGAGCACGATGTCAACATGCGTACCATCTTCAAGGAACGGCATGTCTTCAATCGGCACGATACGCGAGACAACGCCCTTGTTACCGTGACGGCCGGCCATCTTATCGCCCGGCTGAATCTTACGCTTCACGGCAACGAAGACCTTTACCATCTTCATCACGCCTGGAGGCAATTCATCACCGCGCTGCAATTTTTCGACCTTGTCGAGGAAGCGCTGTTCAAGGCTCTTCTTCGCGTCGTCATATTGCTTACGCATGGCTTCAAGCGCTGTCATGACGGAGTCGTCATCAACCGCGAATGTCCACCATTGCGAACGCGGATAGGCATCAAGCATTGCCCGTTCAATTTTGACGTCCTTCTTGAATCCCTTCGGACCCGAAAGCGCCTTCTTGCCAGTGATCAATTCACCAACGCGCGTATAGACGTTACGATCAAGGATCGCGAGCTCGTCATCACGGTCTTTCGCGAGACGTTCAATTTCTTC
>RFXE01000013.1 GCA_009921785.1 Alphaproteobacteria bacterium | reverse complement strand
AATGGCGGCGGTCCGGGTATGAAAATCGCCTTGAAGCGCTTCCATCGACAGATCATCTGACAACAGCAGTCCGTCGAAGCCGATCTCGCCGCGAATAATGTCGCGAACGACTTTTGGGGACTGCGTTGCGGGCGCGTCAGAATCAATCGCGGGGAAGAGAATATGAGCGGTCATGGCAATCGGCAGTTCGGCGAGACGGCGAAAAGGATCGAAATCAGTCGTTATGAGTTCCGCCAGCGGAACGTCGACACGCGGCAATGCCTTATGACTGTCAATTGTTGCGCGCCCATGGCCGGGCATATGTTTAATCGCCGGCAGGACATTCCCCGCAATTAAGCCCTCGGCAAAAGCACGTCCTAAAATCGCAACGACCTCCGGGTCCTTTGCGAAAGTCCGATCTCCAATTGCGTCGGTCCGCCCTTCAAAGGCGAGATCAAGTACCGGCGCGCAATCAATAGTGATTCCCAACGCGGCCAAATCATGCGCCATCAAGCGACCGCCGAGCTGGGCCAAGGAGCGAGCGTCGTCCACATTGCCCTGCGCCGCTTCGAGATAACGCTGCGCCGCCGGATATCTGCGCCAATGAGGAGGGCCAAGCCGCTGGACACGACCACCTTCTTGATCAATCAGAACGGGGGCATCCAAGCGCCCTACTAATTCTCTAAAATCTGAAATTAAGTCTTTAATCTGAGAAGCCTCGGAAATGTTTCTCTTAAAAAGAATGAGGCCCCAAGGCGTGCTACCTTTAAAAAATCGACGTTCTTCGGCCGACAATGAAAGGCCCGCGCAACCGGAAACAAAGGCGCGGCACGATTGACCGGAGATCGGCATCTCAACTCACTTTAATTGCGCGCGATAAAACATTTCCCACCGGCGGTCGTAATTCCACCGCAGGCCGCATTCGCTTCGTCACGGGTGTAACCAACCGCGCGCACGCGATAAACGGTTTTGCCATTGCTATCCGCTTTAATGACGACGACGTCGCGTCCGTCGATTTGCTCAGCGAATTCCGTTCTCACGCGCTTCGCCAAACCATTAGCATCAGCTTCAACAGCCGGCGCACCAAACTGAACCGCATAGTCTCCGGTTGCCTGGACGGGAACGGGTTCCGTAACTGGCTCGCTTTGAGCGGGGCTTTGCGTTGCTGATTTAACGAGATCAGCCAAAGGATCAGCCCCTGCAGTCGCAACGACGCTATCGAGATCATTAGGACGCGCGAGAGGAAGAGGTACATCAGACGATTGCCCCACCAAGGGCGGTAAGCTTGGCTTAGCGGGTTGAGAAGGCGGAGGTGTTGGTGTGACAACAGGCTCAGCTTTAGGGGCCAAAGGCGCGGGCTCAATGGCCGCAATATTTTTCGGGGGCTGCGCCACTTGTGGCGCGGTTTCAGAAGCAGGCTTTGTTGGGGTTATCTGAGGATCACCCACAATCGTTCCGTCAGGCCTTACTGTAACCGTCTTGACCGCCTTTGGGTCACCCATTGCCGGTACAATAGATTTCGTAGCAGGCGCTGCTTTCACAACGGTATTAATATCGACAGGCACTTCAGGCGAAGCACGCTTCGTTACATTTGCCGGATTTTCAGGCGCGTCTTTTTTAAAGAGTTCCGTACCGGCAGGTACCGTTTCTGCCGTTTTATTATCAGGCGCGATCTTTACCGGTGTCGGGTCAGGCTTAATGACCGGAACTTGTTTCTGATCAGATTGTGGGCCGAGCGTTACCGCAAAGCGTCCCGATTGAAATAGATAAACGCCGCCGACACCAAGCGCGACGATCAAAAGAATGATGAACGTACGAACACCAGACCAAGATGCTTTTCGTTCTCTTTCAAGTTCCGGAAACCGATCATTGACCGGCGGAGCAAAACCACGCGGCAATTCCCCAACGAGACCCGTGTAACCGCCCGGCGGCGGTTCGATAGGGTTTGGAATTGCCGACAAGGACGGCGGCTGGCGTGCTTCGGCTTGGGCGAAAGGTGACCCAGCGGAATCAGAATAGGAGACTGACGATGATTGTTCTTGCGGTTGATAAACAGGCGGCACGGACTGCCCATTTCCTCCAGCCATAGGACTGTTTTGAAAATCGGACCACTGATCGCTTTGAGGCTGCGGCGGCTCAAAAGATGGCTCGGGTCTTGAAAACGGAGACGGTGTGTTTGACCACGGTTCAACGGCAGGCGCTGTTGCTACCGTCTGTCTCGGCCCAAACTGTCGTGTCAAAGCGGCAAGATCAGGGATGGGAGCCTGCTCTGGCTCAGCGCCCCGCAACGCAGGATCTGATGCAGCTGCACGAATCCGGCTGCGCGACGCTTCCCGCAGCTGCCGTTCCAGCTCTTCAAGGTTCACGGAACTCCGTCCGCGCCCGTCATCCGTCATGCGTTACGTTCCGGTCCCAAAGGCTCCAGACGGCGGAAAGAACTCCTAAAATCAATCACCGCATTTCGTTAGGGGCAGAAACACCCAAAACCGAAAGGCCAGACGCAAGGACAGTTCGAACCGAATCAACCAGAGCGAGTCGCGCGATCGTCATTTCTCTATCATTCTCAATGACAAAACGTAAGTCCGGATGATCCTTGCCGCGATTCCACAGCGAATGGAAATCGCTTGCAAGCTCATGAACATAGAACGCAATCCGATGCGGTTCATGCGCAAGAGCCGCGCTTTCGACGAGACGCGGATATTGGGCAAGGCGACGCATGACGCCTAATTCCGCTTCATCGGTCAGGCGTTTAAGTGCCGCTTTTTTAAGATCATCATCAGACGCATTAACAACAGTTAGGGCCTGCCGCGCAACAGAGGCGCACCGCGCATGAGCATATTGAACATAAAAGACCGGATTGTCTTTTGACTGTTCTATCACTTTACCAAGATCAAAATCTAATGTCGCATCATTCTTCCGATAAAGCATCATGAAGCGCACTGCATCGAGTCCGACTTCATCAACAACTTCGCGCAAGGTGATGAAATCGCCCGAGCGTTTGCTCATGCGAACTTGTTCACCATTGCGCAAAAGCCGCACGAGTTGGCAGATCTTTACATCTAGATCACCTAAGCCGTCGGTCGCTGCTTTTACGGCGGCAGTCATGCGTTTGATATAGCCGCCGTGATCAGCGCCCCACACATCAATCATTGTCGCAAAGCCACGGAGATATTTTGACCGATGATAGGCAATATCAGCAGCAAAATATGTGTAACTACCATCCGATTTCAAAAGCGGCCGATCAACATCATCGCCAAATTGTGTTGCACGGAATAACGCTTGTTCGCGGTCTTCCCAGTCCTCAATCGGCGCGCCTTTAGGCGGTGGCAGACGGCCCTGATAGATAAGATCGCGCTTCTTCAATTCATCGAGCAAAGCTGCTATCTCATCTCGTTCGCCCCCAACCGATAAAGACCGTTCGGAGAAGAACACATCATGCTTGATCGCAAGGGCCAAGAGATCATCACGAATAAGATCCATCATGGCATTAATCGCGGCTTGCCTCACAAGCGGCAACCACTCGGCTTCGCTTTTCATCAGCAAAGATGAACCATGCGTCTTTGCGAGCGCCTCACCAACGGGGATCAGATAATCGCCCGGATAAAGGCCCTCAGGGATTGCGCCGATGTCTTCGCCAAGCGCTTCGCGATAACGCAAGAAAGCCGAACGGCCGAGGATATCAACCTGCGCACCGGCGTCATTGATGTAATATTCACGCGTTACGTCATAACCAGCAAATGACAAAAGACTCGCCAGTGCATCACCAAACACTGCACCACGACCGTGGCCCACATGCATCGGCCCTGTTGGATTGGCTGACACAAATTCGACATTGACCTTCTGGCCTTTGCCTTTCGTGCTCATACCGAAAATTTCACGCTGCGCGAGCACTGCATTCACCACAGAATGAAAGAGAGAAGCGTGTAAGCGAAGATTGATAAAACCCGGCCCGGCAATCTCGGCGGATGTCACGCCTTCGAGCGCAGCGAGTTTCGGGAGCAGCTTTTCAGCAAACGAACGAGGCGGCATCCCAGCGTCTTTGGACAGAACCATCGCCGCATTGGTTGCGAGATCGCCATGCGAAGGGTCACGCGGTGGCTCGACTGTTATCCGGCTTGCATCGAGCGACGAAGGAAATACGCCCTCTTGACCCAAGGCCTCGACACAGGCGGCAATGCGATGTTGGAAAAGTTCAAAGAGATTCATGATTTTAATCAATATTTGATCGAGTTTCGAGTGAAGACTTTCACGGGCGCTAACGCAATTCGGGAGTAACGTCAAACAGGCGGCGATGTTCATCAAGCGCAAAGCGGTCCGTCATCCCGGCTATGTAGTCAGCGATGCGCCGCCGCTTTTGGAAGCGGTCGCCCGACTCAAGACCCGCGCGCCAGTCCTTCGGTAAATTCGCCAGATCGGTATCATAGGCAACAAAAAGGTCATGAACCACCCGCTCTGCATCCGCACGGATGCGCATCACAGACGGACTGCGATACATGCGGGCAAAGAGGAATTTTTTAATCCCGCGATCCGCTTCTGAAAGGTCATCGGGGAACCGGATCAATGTCTTGCCGGCTTTGCGCACATCATTGACGTCAGCAGTCGCAAAAGGCTCCAATGCCTCTTGGCCTTGCCGAATAACACCTTCGACAAAGCGGGTGATGAGTCGGCGCTCCAATTCATGAATGCGTCGAGCGGTCTCAAGCTTCGGCCATTGCCGGTCAATCTCGTTCAAGATGACGCTGAGAAAAGGAATTTCGCGCAATTCATCAATGGCAAAAAGTCCGGCACGCAAGCCATCATCGATATCATGCGTATTATAGGCAATATCATCAGCGAGCGCTGCCACTTGTGCCTCAAGCCCCGCATGGTCGGAAAGCGCGAGCGGAAATTCACGCTCGAAATCAAGAATATCTTGCGGCACAGTCTTTGTCTTCACGCTCGGCAAAGGCGTACCATCAACACTGATGAGTGGACCATTATGTTTGACGAGGCCTTCAAGCGTTTCCCATGTGAGGTTGAGACCATCGAAGTCAGGGTAACGCCGCTCGAGCGCAGTGACGACTTTTAAAGCCTGCGCATTGTGATCAAAACCGCCATCGTCTTTGAGGCACAGCGCGAGAGCGTCTTCACCCGTATGACCGAAAGGCGGATGGCCGAGATCATGCGATAAAGCCAAAGCTTCAGCGAGGTCTTCATCGAGACCTAGGGCGCGGGAAATCGAGCGCGCAATTTGCGCGACCTCAATCGTGTGGGTGAGCCTCGTTCTGAAATGATCACCCTCGTGAAACACAAAGACCTGGGTTTTATGTTTCAGTCGCCTAAAAGCGGTCGAATGGATGATCCGGTCGCGGTCACGCTGGAACTCACTCCGGGTAGGAGATGACGGCTCAGCATAAAGGCGACCGCGCGAACGGGCAGGATCCGTCGCGTAAGCGGCACGCCAGCGATCAAACCGTCCCTCCACCTTCCACCCTCCAGTTGAACTTAGCCCGCCGAACCCCTATTTTGGGGTGAGCGAAGTTACAGGACCAGAAACAGACCCTTGGCCATGGATGCAAGCCCTTCTCAGAATTTTTCGGTAACGGAACGCGCGGCCAAGCGTATTCTGACGATTTTGGCCACTGAACCCGAAGGCTCCAAGCTACGCGTCAGCGTCAGCGGTGGTGGCTGTTCCGGCTTCCAATACGGCTTTGCCGTCGAGACCGCCGACGCGGCGGACGACATCTGGGTCGAGCGCGATGGCGCGGTTGTGCTCATTGACCCGACGTCCCTACCCTTTTTAGAAGGGTCCACACTCGATTTTGTCGATGATTTGATGGGTCAGAGTTTCCGGGTCGAGAACCCCAATGCCACTGCCGCATGCGGCTGCGGGACGAGTTTCTCGATCGGCTGAAAATTAGGCATTGTTTTCGAAGAATTTCAGTCGCAAACTCAATTTTTCCTTGTCGGTTTCAGGTTTTTCGGCCACTCGATAGGAAAGACCTGACTTTTCTCGAGGATAGACCCCGGCAATGGACGCGCTTTTTATTGGCCAAACTTATATCGACGTCACCTTCATCACCGATCACATCCCGACCGGCGACGATAAAACCGTTGCCGATAACTATGCCGTATCTTTTGGCGGTAATGCGGTAACGGCCGCCTTCTGCTGCGCCAAGCTTGGTGTGGTGCCCGATCTGCTCACATCGCTCGCCGATGATTGGCTCGGCCGCATGTTTTTAGATATGGCGGCAAAATATCAAATCCCCGTCCATGGTCGCAAAGTCAAAGAGAGCTCCCTCTCCTTCGTCATTCCGAATAATGGCAAACGCGCGATCATCCGCTGCCGTGACGACGACTATCTCCATCCCTATCCAACATTGCGCTTGGATGGCATCCGCGCGCTGCATCTCGATGGACACCAAAGCGATGCCGCGCTTCATTATGCGCAGCTCTGCCGTGAGCGCGGCGTATTGGTATCACTCGACGGCGGCGGCTTGCGCTCAAATACGCATGAGCTTTTAAATTTTGTAGATGTTGCCGTCTGCGGCGAACGCTTGGCCGAGCAACTCAATCTTGATGATAAAGGCTTGCTCGATCTCTTGAAAGCTAAAGGCGTAAAAGTCGGCGGCGTGACACGTGGCGAGCGCGGCATGCTCTGGTATGATGAGAGCGGTACAATACGCACACAGCCGCCACTCAAAGTGCCTTCTGATGTCATCATTGATACGAACGGCGCCGGCGATGTGTTTCACGGCGCCTACATGTATTCCTATCTCGCGCGGCCTGCCCTGCCTTGGGAATCACATTTCGAATTTGCGCGTGCCGCATCAACATACAAGATACAAAAACTTGGTAACGAAGCCGGGCTGCCTTCGATGAATGATATTTCAGCCATCATGCAACAATTCCGTCCAGCAGCCTGAGGTCATCGTGAACCGCTCATTTGTCCTTAATGATTTTAATTTGAAATCTTCTCGTAAAGGACTAGCCTTTGTCGGCGCCTCAATCCTTGCGCTCTTTATAGCGTTTACGAACTCAACTGTTGAGGCCGGTGAAAAGCTCACTTTTGATCGTCTCGAATTAAAAACCGGACTGAACAGTCTCAAGGCCGATACCGTTGAAATTGAGAACGCCAATCTATCAGCCGATGCGCTCAAGGCCCTATTCGCTGACCAGAACCCGGCTTCGCAGGCAGATGCTTTAGCAAAATTTGACGCCGACCGCGTCACCATCCGATCGCTCCGCCAAGAGACCTCTATCAATGGGCAGATGTCGGCATCAATCCTGCGCAATGTTGTTTTAACCGGAATCAAAGCGGGCTTGGCAGAAAGCCTAAAAGCGGATGGCGGCACATTTGGCTCTGGCGATGCGAATGATGCGCAGGCCGGTACGATGGGTCCAATCACGGCGAGCAAAATTGATCTCGGCCACAATCACGACAGAAGCGCCCGCAGGCCCCGTAATTACAGTCGATCGTATCAGCATTAGCGACTTCCGCATCAAAACATCCGAGCAAGGACTTTCGGCACTTGCCGAGCGGATAATTAGTCGGCAATCATCACCACCCTCGACTGATGCCGACATCAATTCCATGGCGCTTGATATTGTCGATCTCTTCTCCGGCTTCGCTATTGCCACATCCGATGCGACGCAAATTCGTATTGAAGATAAAAAATCAGGCGAATATGCGCGCATCAATCACATCGTCTATCAAGGTGAAGTGAGCGGCAAAGGTCAGCATATCCGCATGGACGGATTTGAAGGCGCATTTGAAGGCAGCCGCGTTCGAATTGGCAGCGTTGAGCAATCGGGCTTTTCGTTTAACCCTGTCTATACTTCTGTTCGCGCGACAGCCTCAAATCCCAATGGAAAATTATCCGAAGCCGATCCGCTGAGCTTTGTTCCTGTGATCGGCAAATTTGAAGTCCGCGATGTAACGATTGATACAACAGATGTTCCGCCGGTCCATGCAGGGTTGCGCTCGATGGTTCTGTCGGTCGACAATCCAACCGGCGGTATTCCAAAATCAATTGATCTCGCTTTCGATGGCCTCTTTGGTCCTATTCCTTCCGATAGCAACGAGCCATCAATCGATAATCTCATTGCGCTGGGTTACCGCGATGTAAGTCTTTCGGGAACATTAAAACTCGCCATCGATGAAAAAGCGAAGATGTTTAAAACTGAAGCTCTGATATCAGGCGAAAATATGGGTGCGATTGGCGTTACAACCAATCTCATTAATGTGCCTGTCGATCTTTTAATGCGCAATCCTTCGGCAGCACTCATCGCCTTCGCTGGAGCGCGGGTAAAGGACCTGTCTGTAACTATTGAAAATCGCGGCTTGGCAGATCGCCTGATCGATCAAGACGCTATCAAAACAAAAAGATCGCCACAGGAAGTGAGAAAAAATTATGCCGCTGCGGCTTCGGCCAGCTTGCAGGTTTACCTCGGCATGTCACCGAATGCGAAAGCGCTCACGCAAGCGCTCGCTAAATTCATCGACAAACCTGCACGACTGTCGATCACAGCGCGGTCAAAAAATCCCGATGGCGTGGCTTTGGCAGAAGGCGCAACGGCTGAGAACCCGGCGCAACTGCTTGAAGCCTTCGATCTGATGATTTCGCAGAACTAAGGTCAGACGAGCTTTAATTGAGGCGCGTCAACAGCCTGCGCCTCAACAACGGCTAATGCCGTCATATTCACAACACCGCGAGCCGTGACGGATGTTGTTAGAATATGGGCAGGTTTTGCCGTGCCAATCAAAATAGGGCCAACGGGTAACGCATCGGCCAATACTTTGATCAATTGATAAGCGATATTCGCCGCATCAAGGTTAGGCATGATCAACACATTCGCATCACCAGCGATATGGCCATCAGGCAAGCGCTTTGAGCGTATGGCTTGAACCAGCGCCGTATCAGCCTGCATCTCACCATCCACCTCAAGGTCGGGATCGATCTTTCTAATGTAGTCAAGCGCCACCCGCATTTTCTGCGCCGACTTCGCATCTGAATCACCAAAATCAGAATGCGAGACAAGTGCGATTTTCGGGATGATGCCAAAACGCTCAACATGATGCGCCGCGAGGATCGCGATGTCAGCGATATCTTCGGCGCTCGGTTCATGCGTCACATGCGTGTCCGCCAAAAAGAAATTACCCTTCGATGTGATCATTAGTGTCATCGCTGAGAGATCACGAACACCTTCGCGTAAACCGATAATGTCACGGATATTGCGAAGCTTCGAATGGAAGCGCCCTTCAAGCCCCGCGATCATCGCATCAGCATCACCACGCATAACGGCCACGGCAGCAATGACAGTCGAATTTGTACGTACAAGTGTTCGCGCAGCATCAGGGGCAACGCCTTTACGCCCGACACGCTCGATTAATGTCGCAACATAGTCGCGGTAACGCGGATCATCTTCGGGATTGATTACTTCAACATCCCGACCTGGACGAATTGACAAACCATAACGCTGACAACGCGTTTCAATAACCGAAGGTCGGCCGATCAAAATCGGAATGGCAAAGCCTTCTTCTTTGGCAATCTGTGCTGCGCGTAGCACGCGCTCATCTTCACCATCAGCGTAAATCACGCGCTTCGGGGCTGCCTTCGCCTGTTCGAAAATCGGCTTCATGATGAAGCCCGAACGGAAGACGAAGCCCGAAAGCTTTTCTTCATAGGCTTTGAAATCGGTAATGGGACGACGCGCGACACCCGAAGCAATAGCGGCTTTCGCAACCGCCGGCGCGATACGTAGAATCAAACGCGGATCAAAAGGTGACGGGATCAGAGACTGTCTCTTATACACATCTCCGAGCCCACGAGACGTAGAGGACTTCATATCTTCATTGATTGTCGTAGCGCCAACATCGAGCGCGCCACGGAAGATGTATGGGAAGCAGAGAACATTATTCACTTGGTTCGGATAATCAGACCGTCCCGTGCACATCATCGCATCAGGGCGCACTGCGCGCGCCTCCTCAGGCATGATTTCCGGATTAGGATTAGCAAGCGCCAAGATCAACGGCTTCTCAGCCATGCGCTTGACCATATCGGCCTTCAGAACGCCCCCAGCGGACAGACCAAGGAATACGTCAGCGCCGTCGATCACCTCATTGAGTGTTCGCTTATCCGTCTTTTGCGCAAAGATTGCTTTCCACGGGTCCATGAGTTTTTCACGGCCCTCATAGACAACACCTTCAAGATCACTGACCCAAATATTCTCGCGCTTCGCACCAAGCGACACGAGCAGATTAAGACACGCAAGTGCTGCAGCACCCGCGCCCGAGGCAACAATTTTGATATCGCCTATGCGTTTGTTTGAAAGATCAACGGCATTCAAAACAGCCGCGCCAACAATGATCGCCGTACCATGTTGATCATCATGGAAAACGGGAATAGCCATTTTTTCGCGTAAATGTTTTTCAATCTCGAAACATTCAGGCGCTTTGATATCTTCAAGATTTATCCCGCCAAAGGTTGGCTCAAGCGCCGCCACCACATCGACAAAACGTTTGGGATCATTCTCTGCGACCTCGATATCGAACACATCGATGCCTGCGAATTTTTTGAAGAGGACAGCTTTCCCTTCCATCACCGGCTTAGACGCCAGCGGGCCGATATTGCCTAGGCCCAACACGGCGGTGCCATTGGAAATCACAGCAACAAGATTTTGCCGAGATGTGAGTTCGGCAGCGAGATCAGGATTTTCAGCAATCGCTTCGCAAGGTGCTGCAACACCTGGTGAATAAGCAAGCGCCAGATCGCGCTGATTGCCGAGCGGCTTCGTCGGTTGAATTTCGAGCTTACCGGGTCGCGGTAAGCGATGATAAATCATCGAGCCCGCGCGAAGATCGTCAGATCCGTGTGATGATGACGCCATCTTCTTTTCTCCTCATCATCCCGAAATACCTGCTCGCGCAGACACTCAACACTTACTTCTCTGGTGCGTTCACTCTGAGATGTAATTCACGCATTTGCTTAGGTGTGGCTTCAGCGGGAGCCCCCATTAGCAAATCAAGTGCCTGCTGGTTCATCGGGAAGAGCGCGACTTCACGCAAATTCTGCGCGCCAACGAGCAACATCACGATACGATCAACGCCCGCTGCCATGCCGCCATGCGGCGGTGCGCCATATTGGAAGGCGCGATACATGCCTCCAAATTTTTGGATAACGGTTTCTTCGCCATAGCCTGCAATCTCGAAGGCCTTCACCATCGCTTCAGGCTTGTGATTGCGGATACCACCGGAAGCAATTTCAAAACCATTGCAAGCGATGTCGTATTGGAACGCTTTGATCGTCAGCGGATCTTGGCTCGTCAATGCGTCGAGGCCACCTTGCGGCATCGAGAACGGATTGTGCGAGAAGTCGACCTTCTTGTCTTCGTCATTATATTCGAACATCGGGAAATCGACGATCCACGCGAGCTCATAACGATTTTCATCGATAAGGTTGAGATCCTGTCCAACCTTGATGCGCGCGGAGCCTGCGAATTTTGCAAATTTGTCCGGATCACCAGCAGCAAAGAAACAAGCGTCGCCCGCTTTCAATCCCAATTGCGCGCGGATCGCTTCAGCGCGTTCTGGCCCGATATTGTTGGCAATCGGACCGGCTGCGCCCTCTTCGCCTTCACGCCAGAACATATAACCCAAGCCCGGCTGGCCTTCGCCTTGCGCCCATGAATTCATGCGATCGCAGAATGTGCGTTGTCCGCCTGATGGTGCAGGGATCGCCCAGACGCGGTTCTTCGCGTCTTCAAGAATGCGCGCAAAGACTTTGAAATTTGATCCACGGAAATGATCCGACACATCGGCCATTTCAAGCGGTGCATTGGTGTATGGATTGCGGATACGAAGATCCGGTTTATCAGAGCCATATTTTTCCATCGAGGTCGCATAGGGAATACGCGGCCAGGGCGACGGGGTTACATGTTTACCCTTACCGAAATCGCGGAAGATACCGCCGACGACTGGCTCGACCGCTGCAAAAATATCTTCCTGCTCGACAAAGCTCATTTCCAAATCGAGCTGATAGAATTCGCCCGGCAACCGATCCGCGCGTGGGTCTTCATCGCGGAAACACGGCGCGATTTGGAAATAGCGATCGAAGCCTGCCATCATTAAAAGCTGCTTATATTGCTGCGGCGCTTGCGGCAGCGCGTAGAATTTACCCGGATGAATGCGCGACGGCACAAGGAAGTCGCGCGCACCTTCCGGTGACGATGCCGTCAGAATGGGCGTTGCGAATTCATTGAAGCCTTGCGCCTTCATCTTCTCGCGCATCGCGTCGATCACTTTGACACGCGTCATGATGTTGTTGTGAAGCGTGTCGCGCCGGAGATCGAGGAAGCGGTAAGTGAGACGCGTCTCTTCAGGGAAGGGCTGATCCCCAAACACTTGCAGCGGCAATTCCTTTGCCGGACCGAGAACTTCAATCTCGCTTACATAGATTTCAATGAGGCCGGTTGGCAGATCGCGGTTCTCCGTTCCCGCGGGACGCAGACGCGCTTTGCCGTCAATCCGTACGACCCATTCCGAGCGCAATGTTTCGGCGAGCTTAAAGGCCTTCGAATCCGGATCAATCACACATTGGGTGAGGCCATAATGGTCACGCAAATCGATGAAGAGTACACCGCCATGATCGCGGATGCGGTGGCACCAGCCCGAAAGCCGAACCTCTTGGCCGACATCGCTCTCACGGAGCGCGCCACAATTATGCGAACGATAACGATGCATTAGGACCTCTTTTGACCGTCGGCGAGGGAAATTTGACCCGGAAAACGCATGCGCCGCCTGCCCTTGTCAAGAGAAAGCGGGCTTGGCAGACATTTTGCCGGAACTCGTGCTAACACCCATCTTCCTCTTGGCCCATGATTCGTAAATTTTGTTCATCCAACCATGCCCTTGATCACTAATACTGCGGCGCTGGACGCGGCCTGCCAAAGACTTGGCTCACATGATTTTGTGACAATCGACACGGAATTCATGCGGGAAACGACCTTTTTCCCGAAATTATGCCTGATTCAGTTGGCGAGCGAGGATGAAGACGTCCTTATTGACCCTTTAGCGCCCGATATTGATCTGACCTCCTTCTTTGCCCTTATGCGCAAGGAAAGCGTGGTCAAGGTGTTCCACTCCGGCCGACAAGATATCGAAATTCTCTGGATCCTTGACCGCTGCATCCCCAGCCCCTGTTTCGACACCCAAGTCGCGGCAATGGTGGCGGGCTATGGCGATAGCGTCGGCTATGAGCAGCTGGCTCATGATCTCGCCAAGGCGCGGATCGACAAATCCTCGCGTTACACGGATTGGTCACAACGGCCCCTCTCCGATGCACAGCTGAATTATGCGCGCGCTGACGTCACGCATCTACGCGTGATCTATAAGGCACTTCTCGATAAACTCACGGCTTCAGGCCGCGAGCCGTGGTTGGCCGACGAGATGCGTGTGCTCACCTCCCCTGAAACCTATGATCTGAAACCGGAAGACTCATGGCGTCGCCTGAGTGGCCGCATTCGGAAGCCCCGTGATCTTGCCGTTCTCATGGAAATCGCCGCATGGCGCGAAACCGAAGCACGAAGCCGCAATGTCCCACGTTCGCGTGTTTTGAAGGACGATGCGATTATCGATATCGCCACTTCAGCGCCGCGCTCGGTCGAGTCTCTTGGTAAATTGCGTTCTGTTCCCAATGGTTTTGAGCGCTCGCGCGTTGGCACTGAAATTTTAGCCCTTGTTGAAAAGGGATTGGCAAGAGATCCATCAACAATTCCGGTCATCGAACGAACAGAACGCAAAGCCTATAATCCTGCCGCCGTTGAATTGCTTAAAGTCCTCTTGCGCATGACATGCGACAAAGAAGGTGTTGCAGCAAAACTCATAGCGACAGTCGATGACCTTGAATCAATCGCCGCTGATGACAATGCCGATGTGCAAGCACTCAAAGGATGGCGCTATAAAATCTTCGGGCAGTACGCCATTGAATTGAAAAACGGCAATTTAGCGCTCGCCTTCTCAAAAGGCCGCGTTGTCGCCTTGCCGCGTAACGAAGCTTAATCTTCAACAATAAGCTTCGGCACCCTGCCGATGATACGGGCGAGTGCCTTTAGCCGGTTAAACACGCGTTCACCCGCAAGCGGGGCAAGCTCACTTGGAATTTCCAAAATAAGTGCGTCTTTGGTACAATATAACGGCGTATATTGAAGAACGCCCGGCATCGCTGCGGTTATAAGATAAGCGACACGCAAAACGCCGCCGAGAATTCGCGCGCGATCCAACATGCGGCTTGTGGCTAATTCACGCAACCGCGGACTGATCTGATCTTCGCTAAGACCCATATGGCGATAGGCAACCGCAAGTGCGAGGTAAACGCGGCCCGGATGATCAACGCCGATAAAGCTCGCATTCGCAATAATATTCAAAGATTGCTCGCCCCGATAATCAGGATGGGCCCGCCACCCAATATCGGCCAAAAGACACGCGGCATGGCGCAAACGTTTTTCATCCACTGTCTCTTCAAAATGGGCCGATTTCATAAACTGATCGGTCCATCCGATAATCTCTTCACAATGCTCCGGGGAGCGCGATCGCAAAATGTTCAAATCATGCGCCGCACGGATCAGTGGATCTTCTTTCAATTGTTTTTTCGGAAGCCGTTCGAAAATCAAACCTTCGCGCACACCGAGAGCGGAGACGATAATATCAACGGGCGCACATTTTTTGATGAGTTCTTCAAGAACGAGAGCGCCATAGGCAATTAACGGACGACGAGCTGCCGAGACGGCTTCAATCGAGTCAATTGTATCGGTCGAGACACGTTCAACAAGGGCTGTGAAATCTTTAGCGTCACGTACGGGGATCACATAATTATGCATGACTTGGAGCGGATAGCCCCGCTGCTTCATATGAAGCCGGGCCAGAGCACGCCAAGTTCCCCCGATCACATAAATCGATTTGCCCTTCGCAGCCTTTAACTGAGGCAAATCATCGAGCTCGTCCCTAATAATCTTTTGTGCTTTCTTGAGATTGCCGCCGGACAGATCCTGCAAAGAAAGTACACCGATGGGGAGCGTAACGCCCTTCCCCAATGTTGCGCCTTTAACGGAAATCAATTCGAGCGAGCCGCCGCCCAAGTCTGCAACCAATCCTTCGGCGTTATGGATCCCATAAGCAACCCCGAGAGCCGATAACGTGGCTTCGCGCTTACCTGTGAGCAAGTGCGCTTCGGTGCGCATGATGCGCGAACATTCTTTGAGAAAATCTTTGCCATTAATCGCATCACGCGCGGCAGCGGTCGCTATAACCTGAACGTCTCTGATTTTCATGATGTCGCATAAAACGCGATAGCGCCGCAAAGCCTCATAGGCTTTTTCCATCGCGTCTTCAGCAAGAAGCCCTGTCGCCAATACACCACGACCCAGACCACAAAGCGCCTTCTCATTGAAGATGGGGGTTGGCGAACGTGTCAGCCCTTCATAGGCTACAAGACGCACCGAATTCGACCCGATATCGACAATGGCCAAGGGTTTCCCGATTTTCAATCGGCCCTGCGCGTTTTTCGGCATGACTCCCATCCGCTTTGATTCGCGACGGATCATAAGCAGTTCCGAAAAGATTTCACGTATCGTGACGAATTTCTTTTGTGGAACCGGACCGTATATTTTTTGAGGAGGATTTTTTGACGCCTTTGCCACGCCCCGAGAGGCTGGGATTCGTCATAAAATATTGATGGGCGTTTGACGGCGCATCACCTTCAGGCTTTTCTAACCGCGTGGACGTCCCATCGGCATTGATCCGCCAGCTTTGCTCATTATCGTTCAAATTTACGACCATAATCTGGTCAAGGACCTGTTCATGCACGGTAGGGTTGAGAATCGGAATCAACACTTCAACGCGACGATCAAGATTGCGCTGCATGAGGTCGGCTGAGGAAATATAAACCTTGGCCTTGGCATGAGGAAGGCCATACCCATTGCCGAACGCGTAAATTCGCGTGTGTTCCAAAAAGCGACCGACAATCGATTTTACGCGAATGCGTTCTGAAAAGCCCGGTATGCCGGGGCGCAAGCAACAGATGCCGCGCACAACGAGATCGATCTCAACACCCGCCTGGCTCGCCTCATAAAGCGCGTCGATGATCATCGGATCAACGAGCGAATTACATTTACACCAGATAGCTGCAGGCTTTCCCGCTTTCGCAAATTCAATTTCTTTCGCGATGTTATCGAGCAGCGTCTTCTTGAGCGTCAAAGGTGAAGCCGACAACCGTTCAAGATGTGTGGGCTCGGAATAGCCCGTGATGTAATTGAAAATACGCGCCACATCGCGCGCCATCGCCGGATCGGCTGTAAAGAATGATAGATCCGTATAGACGCGCGCGGTAATCGGATGATAGTTGCCTGTGCCCAAATGGCAGTATGTGACGAGTTGACCCGATTCACGCCGGATCACCATCGACAATTTCGCGTGGGTTTTTAATTCAATAAATCCGAAAACAACCTGCACGCCTGCGCGCTCAAGATCGCGTGCCCAACGGATATTCGCTTCTTCATCGAAACGCGCTTTGAGTTCAACCAGCGCTGTCACCGATTTACCCGCTTCGGCCGCTTCAGTTAAGGCTTTAACGATCGGGCTATCATTCGAGGTGCGATAGAGCGTTTGTTTAATCGCCACAACATTCGGATCACGCGCCGCTTGTTGCAAGAAATTCACAACAACGTCGAAGCTTTCATAAGGATGGTGAACGATGAGATCTTTTTCGCGGATCGCGGCGAAGCAATCACCGCCATGATCGCGGATACGCTCAGGAAAACGCGGATTATAGGGAACGAATTTGAGATCCGGGCGGTCAACGCCAACAAGCTGCGACAGATCATTCAGCGCCAACATGCCATCAATCTCGAACACCGCATCAGGTGCTACAAGAAATTCCTCGACAACAAATTGACGAATTTCAGCGGGCATTCCCGCGTCAACTTCCAGCCGTATGACCGAACCGCGACGTCTTTGTTTTAATGCGGTCTCGAAAAGACGCACAAGATCTTCGGCTTCTTCTTCAATTTCGATATCGCTATCGCGGATCACGCGGAAGGCACCAAGCCCTTTCACGCTGTAACCGGGGAACAACCGACTGATGAACAACCCAATCGCATTTTCAAGCGCTATGAAGCGCAGGGGTTGTGGCGCATCTTCATCCGATTGTGCGACCGAGGGCAGACGAATGAAGCGATCAATTTTACTGGGAATTCTGATCAACGCATTCAACGCACGGCCATCTCTTACGCGTGCCAATGTGAGCGCAAGCGAAAAGCCAAGATTGGGAATGAAAGGAAACGGATGCGCCGGATCAACCGCAAGCGGCGTCAATACAGGAAAAATTTGTTCGACAAAATAAGTGTCGAGCCACGTGCGCTCATCGTCCGTTAAACCATCACCTTCAACCAGTGACACACCAGCGTCGTTGAGCTTGCCGCGCAAATCACGCCACCGCGCCTGTTGATCAGCGCAGAGTTGCGTAACCTCTTCACCAATACGCGCCAATTGTTCAAGCGGACTCATGCCGTCTTCGGACATTTCCGCAACATCGGATGTCACCTGCCCGCGCAAACCCGCAACGCGCACCATAAAGAATTCATCGAGATTGGTGGCCGAGATCGACAAGAAGCGAAGCTGTTCGAGAAGCGGATGGCCGCTATTTGCAGACTCTTCAAGAACGCGCCGATTAAATTGCAACCATGACAATTCGCGATTGATGAAACGTCTTGGCGATTTGGCAAGCGTTGCCGGCGTGCGCGGTCCTGTTGCCCGCGCCCGGGCCAAAACCGAGCTTGCCTTTTTCGTGTGAGGCACGGCCCCAGACTCCAATCATTTCAAATAAGAAGTGGTGTTCTTTCAAAGAATTATGACGGTCATTTGACACGAAAGCGACCATGTTCCGCAACCCGCCAAATCCGAAGAGGGTTAATGCGCGCACCACCTATTTTGGCTCGACCTCAAGCGGTTCCGGGGGATTTTCGCGGAAAAGATCGAGTGCCAATCCCCGATTGACCCGTCGCCCTTGCGCGAGTGCCTCGCGATCAAGACGCTCCACGGCTCGCCGTGCCGCCGCAATCGACCGGTCAATCCGCTTGGTCAATGTGCCGATCAGGGCGGTATCGACAACCAATTGCCGGTCAACAAAGAGTTTGACGAGGACGGCTTGCAACAGCGCTTCATCCGGCTGCT
>RFXE01000120.1 GCA_009921785.1 Alphaproteobacteria bacterium | reverse complement strand
TTGATCAAATTTGATCAAGATAGTGGTTTTCAGATATCAATGTCCCTGCATAGGGTCGGGGTAATCGACTCTCATCGCATAGGAGGCTGGGGCAGTCCCATGCTGGCTTTCGACACGAAATCAAAAAATCTTGCTGATTTTCCAAGGGATTATTCCCTGACAGGCCCGCTGAACCGGCAGGCCGTCGAGCGAGGGCTTGCCAATGCCGAGTGGTATCGGACCGATATTCCCCGCGCACGGATGAAGGAATTGATGCAACGTTCTGATGGTCCGGCAACGCGGGATACTGCGATCTGGCTGGGCTCTATGATCATTTTTGCGGCGTTGGGGATTTATCTTTGGCCGAGCTTCTGGTCGATTCCCTTTTTTCTTAGCTATGGCGTGCTCTATGGCTCGGCCAGCGATAGCCGCTGGCATGAATGCGGCCATGGCACGGCGTTTCGGACAGCTTGGAAGAATGAGGCCGTTTATCAAATCGCGTCCTTCATGATCATGCGGAACCCTGTGATCTGGAAATGGAGCCATTCACGTCACCATACGGATACAATTATTGTTGGGCGCGATCCGGAAATCGTAGCGATGCGTCCACCGGATCTCTTTCGCTTGGCTCTCAATTTTTTTGGGTTAATCGATGCGCCGATGGCATTGTTGCAAACACTACGCCAAGCCTTCGGCGTTTTATCCGCTGATGAAAAGGACTATGTGCCTGAGTCTGAGTGGCCCAAAGTGTATCATGTCGCGCGTATTTGGGTTTTAATTTATGTGGCAACGCTTGCTCTTTGCTTCGCAGCACATTCAATTCTCCCTTTGATGGTCATCGGCCTGCCACGGCTTTACGGAACATGGCACGCCCTCTTGTGCGGTTTGACACAACATATTGGCCTTGCGGAAGATGTGCTCGATCATCGGCAAAATTGCCGGACCGTTTATATGAATCCGGTGAGCCGTTTCATCTATTGGAACATGAATTATCACGTTGAGCACCACATGTTCCCGATGGTGCCCTATCATCGCTTACCCGAGCTTCATGCCGAGATGCTCAGCGATACGCCCGCGCCTTACAATGGCTTTTTGGAGGCCTATCGCGAAATCCTGCCGACAATCATCCGGCAACTCAAAGATCCGGACTATTTTGTGAGGCGGGTTTTGCCCACAACCGCAAAGCCTTTTAAATCCCTGCCAAAAGAGGCAGTCTAGGCCATCATAAACCAGAACAATTTATCGCAATAAGACAAATAGGGGAGGACGAGAATATGGCGCAGTTTTCAGGAAAAGTGGCCGTTGTGACCGGATCGACACAAGGCTTGGGTTTAACCGTTGCTACTTTGCTCGCTGAGCGGGGCGCGGCCGGTCTTGTACTATGCGGTCGTAATAAGGCGCGTGGTGAAGCTAACGCAAAAGATCTCGCCGAACGTTTTTCGACAAAGGCAATCTTTGTCGAGGCCAATCTCGGAAAAGTTGAAGATTGTCGCCGCGTCATTGCGGAAGCCGATCGCGCTTTTGGCCGCGTCGATGTGCTGGTCAATTGCGCCGCCGATACAAGACGCGGCACTATCGTGAACACGTCACCCGAACTCTTTGACGAACTTTTTTCCGTCAATGTGCGTGGCCCGTTTTTTCTGATGCAGGATGCAATCAAAATCATGCTGCGTGAAAAAATCGAAGGCACGATTGTCAATATTGGTTCGATGTCGGCGAAAGCGGGCCAACCCTTCTTGGCCGCTTACTCGGCAACAAAGGGTGCGTTGCAAACGCTCACTGAGAACATCGCTTTTGCCGCGCTCAAAAACCGCATCCGCGTGAATGCCTTGAATATTGGCTGGATGGAAACCGAAGGCGAGCACGCAATCCAGAAGTCGGATGGCAATCCGCCAGACTGGCTTGAAAAAGCAGCACCCAATATGCCTTTCGGGCGTTTGGTGGATCCAAAAGAAGTCGCGCGTGCGGTTGCGTTTTTAGCATCTGATGAATCGGGATTGATGACAGGATCGGTCATTCAATTCGATCAATCGGTGTGGGGTGCTTATGAAGGCGCACCATCACCGTCGAAGCCTCTCACATTGTGAAGCGCGTTTTCAGTTAATCACCTTCACAGTCAGAAGCGGATTAATCCCATTTCGAAAACAACAATCAAAAAGATTGCGGAATTGGCCGGTGTGGGAACGGCAACAGTCGAACGCGTCTTGAATGAACGCGGCGGTGTTCGTCCCGAGACGGTTGAGAAGGTGATCCGCGCCTTGCGCGATGTTGATTATCCGCGTCGTATTCCTGGCAAGCATCAAGGCCTTATGCGCATTGATGTTTTGCTCGTGAATCCGCAACAGACTTTTTTTGAAAGACTGGCACGTGCTTTTGCGCGGATCGCAGCCACACTTGATCCGGCAATTTCCGTTCATCGAACTTTTATGGATGAATCCAATCCTGAGGCAATTGCGCGAAAACTTATGGATCCCACGATTCGCCGCTCCGCAGTCATCATCGCGGCGCCGGAGCATCCCGCTGTGCGGCGGGCCTTGTTTGTGTTACGCGAGCGCGGTGTGCCCATCATTCAAATCGTTTCGCGTATGAACGGACTTGATGCCGATTACATCGGCATTGAAAATGCTGCGGCGGGACGTATGGCTGGCCTTCTGATGTGTGGCCTCCAGCGGCGCGCAGGACGCGTCATGGCGATGTGCCATTCGGGAATCTATGAAGCCCATCGCCAACGTGTCTCGGGTTTTTCTGACTTTCTCGCGCGACAAAATGAAAGCGGCTTACATTTGACGATGGTCTCATTTCATCATGATGATGCGGACCGGTCACGAGAGTCTTTGCAAGAAGCGCTCGACAAGTATGCCGATATCGTCGGGCTCTATAATGCCGGTGGAACAAATTCTACCTCCTTTTGTGACGGTGACCAAGGAAAATATATGATCGATCTATTTTTTGCCCGTTTTTATTTTACTGCTTCGAAAATTTTCAATTTTCAAAACGGCGCTCTTTGTTCAAGCAACGAAATATAACTCACTCATCCGGAGAGATGTGTCATGACGAGGAAACGACCAACAATCGCAGATATCCGCGCGAATAAGGGCAAATATCAATATACGATGATGCGTGTCGAAAGCTGGGATGAGCTGGCAGCGGCCGAAGCCGCTGGCATTGATATGGTGTCCGTGCCACCGTCAATGCTCGCGGATCGGCGCTTTCGCAACGTTGCGCCGACACTGTTTGCAATCCCCGGCTTAAGTGTTTGGGAATATCCAGGTCCAACCGATGATTTCTTGCGCTGGGGTTACGAGATGATGCGCCACGGTGCCGATGCTGTTTATTGCGCCGCCTCAATCGAAACGATCCGACGCATGGCAGATGAAAAAATTCCGGTTATCGGCCATGTGGGTTTGATCCCGCATTATTGTACATGGACGGGCGGCTTCAAAGCCGTTGGTAAGACTGCTGAGAGTGCATGGGATATTTATGAACGCTGCCGTGCCTATGAAGATGCAGGAGCTTTCGGTGTCGAGATCGAGGTTGTTCCACCGGAAGTGACTGAGGAAATCTCAAAGCGTACATCACTCTTTCTTGTGTCGATGGGCGGCGGCGCGGGGGGTGATTGCCAATACCTTTTTGCGTGCGACGTGCTTGGTACCAATCGCGGCCACATGCCGAGGCATTCCAAAAAATATGTTGATCTTGCTAAGGAATATGACCGGATCCAGGAGATGCGGATCGGGGCCTTCAAAAATTTTGTGAAGGATGTGCAGAAAGGGACCTATCCGTCAGAGCCCTATCTCGTCACGGCACCGAAAGCTGAGATGGCCGCGTTTCGTAAAAAAATGCGTGCG
This sequence comes from Alphaproteobacteria bacterium, assembly GCA_009921785.1. Lineage (GTDB taxonomy): Bacteria > Pseudomonadota > Alphaproteobacteria > Rhizobiales > Beijerinckiaceae > CAIUPE01. The sequence goes on along the minus strand of RFXE01000120.1, from coordinate 2,001 downwards.
AAAACATGAATTGATGCTAAGCATCCGCCGCAATAATTGAGTTGAAGGACAATTACATCATGGCAAACTGGGTGAGAGCCTGCGCGGTCAATGATATTCCAGATGAAGACGTGATCCGTTTCGACCACGAAGGCTCGACTTATGCGGTCTATCGCAAAGATGAACAATTTTATGCGACGGATGGTCTTTGTACACATGAGAAAATCCATCTCGCCGATGGGCTCGTGATGGATTTCACCATTGAATGTCCCAAACATAATGGCCGTTTCGATTATCGTTCCGGTAAAGCAAAGGGCGCGCCGGTCTGCATCGATTTGAAAACCTACCCGACCAAAATCGAGGGCGACGGGGTCTTCATCGATCTCGCTTAAGCGGTCAGTCTAACATAATTTGATTTAACAAGACTCAAGATAAGGATCATCAAGATGACAATATCATTCGGACTTTTAGGCGCAGGCCGCATCGGTAAAACACACGCCACCGCCATTCTCGGTATTCCCGGCACTAAACTTGCGGCGGTTTTTGATCCGATTGATGCAGCGGCTGATCATATTGTTCAAATGTCAGGAGCACGACGCGCGTCGGTCGAAGACATCCTCGCGGATAAGTCTATTGATGCCGTGTTGATTTGCACGCCAACCGATATGCATGCCGATCAAATTGAATTGGCAGCAAAGGCGGGGAAAGCCATCTTCTGCGAAAAGCCGGTTGATCTTTCAGCTGATCGTGTGCGGGCTTGCCTTAAAACGGTTGAAGCCACAAAAGCAAAATTGATGATCGGTTTTAATCGCCGCTTTGATACGAATTTTGCAGCGGCGCGCGCACGCATTGACGCGGGTGATATTGGAACGGTTGAGTTGGTGCAGATCACGTCACGCGATCCGGGCCCGCCGCCAGTTGATTATGTCAAGCGTTCGGGCGGCTTGTTCCGTGATATGATGATCCATGATTTCGATATGGCGCGGTTCTTGTTGGGTGATGACGAGATCGTCGGCGTTTCGGCTACGGGGTCTGTCCTTGTCGACCCAGCGATTGGCGCTGCCGGTGATGTGGATACCGCGACAGCGACTTTGCGCACAAAGAGTGGCAAGATTGCTGTCATCACCAATTCACGCCGCGCAACCTATGGCTATGATCAGCGCATCGAAGTGCATGGATCAAAGGGTGCAGTGAGCGCCGCGAATGTTCACAACAACACGGTGACGGTTGCCAATAAAGACGGCTATCATGATGCGCCGCTTCTCGACTTCTTCATGGAGCGTTACGCGGCTGCCTATCGCACCGAGTTGCAAAGCTTCGTGAAGGCGATCACCTCGGGTGCTGCGATTTCACCCACGGGCCTTGATGGGTTGAAGGCGCTTGAATTGGCTGATGCCGCAGTCCAATCCATGCAGAGCAAAACAGAAATCTCTGTTTCGATATGAGCGATCTGCATCGCATCGTTATTGTTGGTGCAGGTGAGTGCGGCGTTCGCGCGGCGCTTGCTCTTCGCGAAGATGGATATAACGGCGCAATTGATCTGATTAATGGTGAAGTGGCGGATCCTTATGAAAGGCCGCCGCTTTCCAAGCCTGGTCCCGACGAACTCGTTTTAAAGCCGATTATGGGTTTAGACAGGCTCGTCTCTGAAAACATAACGCTTCATCGTGATCAGCGTGCCGTTCAAATTGATCGACACACGAAGACAATAGCGCTCTCAAATAGCGATAGCCTATCTTATGATCGCCTCGTGCTCGCAACGGGCGCGCGTCCGCGCAAACTCGCGGTTGATGGACTTGAGCGTAGTGATGTGAGGGTCTTAAGAACCTTTATTGATGCGAAGGCTCTTTATGAGGAACTCAAGCCGGGGTGTCGCTTAACGATTATTGGTGGCGGCTTTATCGGTTTGGAATTGGCTGCGGCCGCACGCCAACGGGACGTCGTGACGACAGTCATTGAAGCAGCGCCACGCTTACTCGGTCGCGCCGTTCCTGCAACGATCGCTGCGCGGATAGAAGCGCG
>RFXE01000119.1 GCA_009921785.1 Alphaproteobacteria bacterium | reverse complement strand
CAACCACTACCCGTGCATGAGATTTCATCAACCCTCTCCCCATCAACCCGTTTCCTTGATTTGACGGAAAGCTTAGCGGAGACGCAAGGGCTCAATCACGCGAGACCGACAAAGATCGTCCTTGTTTCGTCCGAAAAATGACGGCGGGAGAGGGCTCACTGTAAGATTTTCCGGCTCCGCACTCATAAAACACCCGGCTGGCCCTAAAACCCAAAAATCGAGCGCCCTCGGCTAAAAGATGAAACATGAAGAAGAATCATGGATTAGCGCAGGCCTTCCAAATACAAGGCAATTGACGATATCCCGACTGTTAACCGCCATCGGTGGTCACAAAATAATCAAATGGCTCGACAAAAACGCGCGTATCAGTGACTCTCCCCGTCAATGTCACACAGGGTGAGAGGGTAAAGGATGCCAGAGTCAAAGCGGACGCGAATTGGTTTGATTGGGTGCGGCTTCTATGCCCAAAACCATCTTCATGCGTGGTCGGATCTCAAAACCGAAGGCGCCGATCTCGTTGCCGTGTGCGACCTTGATGGCGCGAAGGCCGAAGCGGCGGCCAAACAATTTGGCGCCAAAGCCTATAGCGACGCGCGGGCGATGTTCACCGCAGAACAGATCGATCTCGTCGATATCACAACACAAATGAACAGCCACAAAGCACTTGCTGCACTTGCGGCCGAACATAAAGTCGGCGCGATTGTTCAAAAACCCTTTGCACCCACATGGGCTGACTGCATCGACATTGTCGAAACCGCGAAGCGCCATGGCACATGGCTCGCCGTGCATGAAAATTTCCGCTTTGCTACCGGTATGCGTCGCGTTCGCGCGGTCATCGACTCAGGCGCCATCGGTCAACCCAATTGGGCACGTCTAGGTTTTAGAACCGGCTATGATGTGTTCAAAGGCCAGCCTTATCTTGCCGAAGAAAAACGCCTTGTTATCCTTGATGTCGGCATACATGTGCTCGATCTCGCGCGCTATTTCTTAGGTGAAGTCAAACACCTCACCTGCGAGACACAAAAGCGGCTTCCCCATGTCAAAGGCGAAGATACTGCTACCGTCATGATGCGGCATAACTCGGGCGCCGTATCGATTGTTGAATCAACCTATGCCGCACGCAAAATTCCTGATGCCTTTCCCGAAACGCTTTTGGAAATCGAAGGTACTGAAGGATCGATCGTTGTGGGACGTGGCGATAAAATGCAGGTCACAACACAAGGTATCTTCTTTGAAGAAAATATTGGTAGCCCCCTGCTTTCATGGACAAGCCGCCCTTGGCATAATTCACAAGAAGCCGTGCTTCATACAAACCGCCACATGTTAAACCGCTTTCGCGCGGGCGACGCGGCAGACACTTCAGGTGAAGATAATCTCAAAACTTATGCACTGGTTGAAGCGGCCTATGAAGCGGCAGCCAGTGGCCAATCCGTCAAGCCACCACAATGGATTGCGAAAAGCTAATTGGATTTTTAGCTTTAACTGCCAAAGCCAATGGCATCACGATTAACGACAAGCGCGGGATTAAGCTTTCCGGCAAAGCAATCCAATGCGTTCTGAATGGACGTGACAGCCATACGCATAGCAGACTCGTCTGTTAGCGATGCTGTATGCGGCGTGAGTATAACATCGTCGCGATGAAGCAGAGCGCTTGATGCTACAGGCGGTTCGTCAGAAAAGACATCCAAGCCTGCACCACGAAGTTTTTTGTTTTCGAGCGCTTCAACAAGTGCTTCCTCGTCGATCAACCCGCCGCGCGCCGTATTCACCAATATCGCAGTTGATTTTATGATCGCTAATTCCGCTTTGCCAATCAGCGGTTGATCGCCCGATTTGGGCGCATGAAGGCTGATAAGATCAGCGCGCCTTAAACCATCATGTAAAGAGGTAACCGGCTCAGCGCCAATCTGTTTGATCATCTCCGAAGAGAGCCCCGGATCATAAGCAAGAATCGTCATGCCGAAGCCGCGCGCCATGCCGAGAAGATGACGACCGATACGACCGAGCCCAACAATCAGCAATGTCTTTTCGAAAAGCTCAAGCGAGTCGAATTGATTGCGTAAATTCCATTGCCCCTTCCGAACGGCTTGATCATAGATACGGATCTTCTTTGAAAGAGAAAACAGCATCATTATCGCATGTTCCGCAACCGCACGCGAATTCACATCACCAACAATGGCCAAGGGAATTTTTCGTTTATTGAGCGCTTCGACATCGACAGCGTCATACCCAACACCGTGGCGTGAGACAATTTTCAAGCGGGGCGCGCTCGCAATTGTCTCAGCGCGCACCGGCTGGGTTCGCACGACGAGCCCATCGGCCCTCGGCATCAAAGGCGCATAAGAATCATATATGAGGTCCGGCACATAATCATATGTGATATCCGTTTGAGTCTCTAAAAGACGAAGCCCGGCTTCATGAATATTCCCGGCGACAAGAAGATGCGGTTTCATCATGTTCACTTTCTAATGACTTAAAACCGCACGACTCGCCGCCGCCACGAAGCAGTGACTCACCAGGAAAGCGCGGGTGTCTTCACCGGTGCATCCCAGAGACGAAGCGATTCATCATTCAAAGCAGTGAGGGTGATGGAGCAGCCTGCCATTTCGAGCGATGTTACATAATTGCCAACAAGGCTACGCGCGACCTGAATGCCGCGACCCCCTAGAATCTTTCGCACGGAATTAGCCATCAAATAAAGCTCCATGCCGGGCGTGCCACCAAACCCGTTGACGAGTAACAGAACCGGCGCGCCGGATTTCAATGACATGTCACCCAAAATCGCATCGGTCATTTCGGCGGCGATTTCATCGGCGCTTGCCAATTTCACACGACGACGACCGGGCTCGCCATGAATGCCGACGCCCATTTCCATTTCATCATCGCCCAATGTAAATGTCGGCTTACCAGCTGCGGGTACCGTGCAGGATGTCAGCGCAACACCCATGGACCGCGTGCGGGAATTGATATCTTTACCGAGCGCATGCAGCGCTTCGAGATCGCGACCTTCTTCAGCCGCTGCGCCAATGATTTTTTCAACAATCATTGTACCGGCAACACCGCGGCGCCCCGTCGAATAAGTCGATTTCTCAACCGCCACGTCATCATCGGTTATGACGGAGAGAACTTTTCCCGATGTCATTTCAGCAGCCATTTCGAAATTCATTACATCGCCTTCATAATTGAGAACGATATAGAGAACACCGGCACCCGTATTCACATTTTCAGCAGCGGCCAACATCTGATCCGGCGTTGGTGACGTGAAGACTTGGCCGGGGCATGACGCATCCAACATGCCGTGACCAACAAAGCCTGATTGCAACGGCTCATGTCCCGAACCGCCACCCGATACGAGAGCCACCTTGCCCTGTTTCAAAGTTTTCCGACGAACAAATTTATAATCCTCACCCAAAGACAAAATATCACTATGGGTAGCAACGAAGCCATCAAGAGCTTCGGTCAAAATTGTATCGGTGCCGTTAATGAGCTTCTTCATGATGTCTCTTCCTCTCTCTCACCGTTTCGAGTCCGGATCATCTATAATCCGAATCAAATTGCGGGCCATGGTTTCAAAAAGTGTTTCAAGCATTTGATTGCGATCAGCATCACCAAGATCGGGGACCTCAATACTGATCTGTCTCGTCGCTGCGCGTGAACTGACAAGCCGCAAGCGTCCCGGATGCGCACGCCGATAGAGATCGAGAAATTTCCGTTTTTCCGCATCGGAAAAATGGCAAACATCAAACAACACATCAAGATGCATTGCAGGGATCGGCATAGGATAGGCGGGATTGGCAATTTGTGAAATGAAAGATCGGTTCTTGCCAAGTGCGGTGGCAAGGCGTTGCCGTGTTCCTGAGGGTCGCAGATCGAGCACCTGCTTGAATAATTTTTTATATTCGGCAAGCGCCGTCGGATCGCCGCGTAAAGATGCCGATTCGGACATCACGCGCCCTCCGTTTTTTCAAAGCTGAAATTGGCAATGGCCAGCTTCGCCCGTCCAACAAGCGACGGCGCAGCAGATACACTTCGGATACCTGCTCTCAGAAGAAAAGGAATGAGATCTGAATCGCCCCCCGCATCACCGCAGAGGCTCACATCACGTCCTGATGAATGCCCATAGGATGCCACAAGTTCGATGAGTTTTAATACAGCGGGATGACGAAGATCAGCAAGTGAAGCGACTGCGCCGATATCGCGTCCAGCAGCGGTTGTATATTGAACAAGATCATTCGAACCGATAGAGAAGAAATCGGCATCGAAAGTCGATACCGTAAGCGCTGCGGCAGGCACTTCCACCATCATACCGAGCAGCGGCATTTTAGCGGCGATATTCTTCGCTCTAAGCGTATCATATTCTTCGACGAATAGTGCACGCACAGCATCAAGCTCAAACGGTGCCGTGATCATCGGCACCATGACTTTCAAAGTGCCATGCGGTGCTGCGCGTAAAAGTGCGCGGATTTGCACACGGAAAACATCGAGACGTTGCAATGATAAACGCACACCACGTACGCCGAGAAATGGATTACTCTCACCATCGAGCGTCAATCCTGCAATCGGTTTGTCGCCGCCAGCATCAAGTGTGCGGATGGTAACAGGTCGCGCCTCGGCCCATTCAAGCATGCGCCGATAGGCCTTATATTGCGTCTCTTCGTCAGGGAGAAGCGGCCCTTCTCCGAAGAGAAATTCCGTGCGCACCAAACCTATGCCATCGCAAATTTTAGGATCAAGCCGCGCGAGATCATCAACGCCAGCAATATTGATCATCACAGCAATCGACATTCCGTCTTTCGTGACCGCAGGCTGCGTTTCAACAGCAGCGGCCTTAACGGCCAGTTCTTGATCCGCTGATTGGCGTGCAAGAAATGACGCGCGCGTATCGTCATGCGGCGAAACAACCGCCTGCCCTAAAGCGCCATCAACAATGATGATCGATGATGCGCATTCTGGAATTTCACCCAAGCCAACGATCATCGGCACGCGGCGGGCGCGCGCCAACATTGCGACATGACTCGTGGGACTTCCTTCCGCCAAAAGAATGGCGCCGCCTTTTGACCAATCAACAGAAAGAAACCGCGAGGGCGCGAGATCACGCGCGGCGATGATTGCGCCGGGTGGCACCGTAAAGGCCGCATGCGATCCCGACAAATGATCAAGAACCGTATCACGGATATCTTCGAGATCAGCCGAGCGGGCACGGAAATATTCATCATCCGCCGCGCGATATGTCTCGATCTCGGCATCAAGTGCCTTGCGCCATGCTTGATCGGCAGCTTCACCATGCGTGATCGACTCGAAAGCAGCCTCAGCCAAAGTATCATCGTCAAGCATAGCGACTTGAAAGCCGAGCATCTCGGCCGCTTCACCCTCTGCCCGATCAGCTAAAGATGAGATTGATTTTAAAGCGTCCTTGATGGCTTGCTTTAGATCATGGGCTTCGCGTTGAGAGTCACCTGTCGGAATACGTGTTGATTTTTGTTCAACAATGCGCACAACAGCGCCCTCGGCAAAGCCTGGCGATGCGGGTCGTCCGGCGAGCCGAAGCTCAGCCATGATCATCCCCTTCGACCTCATCGAAGCGACGCTCCACCAAATCTACAAGCGCGGCAATCGCCTCTTGCGCATCATCACCAGACGCCTCGAAATAAAGCGTTGTTCCTTTTGGTGCCTTTACCCGCATTATTTTCACGGGGCTTTTCGCATCAACCCATGGACCCGCCGCATCAGTTGAAACAGAAATCGTTGATGAAAATGACTTTGCCAATTGTGTAAGCTTCACCGAAGGGCGCGCATGAAGACCAACCGCATTGGTAAGCAGCGCCGAGCCGGTTACAGGTACTTGTGAAG
>RFXE01000118.1 GCA_009921785.1 Alphaproteobacteria bacterium | reverse complement strand
CCAATATAGAAAAATAGAAACAGAAACAGAACATTTTTATTTCATAACATTCAATAATATTGAAAATCAAAATTTACATAATTGGACAAATTAGACCCAATTTTTGTCAACTAAAAGTTGTCAACAAGGCCCAAAATTTAAAATATTAAGTGTTTGAAAAAATGAAAGAATTAAATTTATTAAAATTTAAAAAATTGATCAATTATCAATAAAAATATTATCAACTAAATATTTAATTTGAAAACGAATTTATGGACTAAATTTTAATGAAAAAATATACGAAAAATCTGGCTCAAGAGCCTAAGCTTATCACTAATAAGTTCACCATAAGGCGATACAAAATCGAATATCTGCACGAAAATTACTTAAAAAATATAATTTCCAATTTTATATAAAGAATCTTACGCAATAGCGCTTCCCGGCCACCTAAGCTCGCTCTGTTCCCATAGAATTATTTAAAAAATTCGCTGTAAATTCCCTGTTATTTGAAAAGTGACATAAAATTAAACAAATTATATATTTTAGTGATTTTATTTTGCCGGAAGCCTGCACCAAATTTTTGAACCGACAAGCTTTTATTTTTTCACTTGATCAAGGCAACAGAGATTTAAATGTATTTTTGGATAATAAAAATTCAGTTCTTTAAATTCATAACCAAGACTGGATCACACTTTCAATCCATTCTCTCTGAGGGGCAATAAGCGCTCCTTGGGTGTAAACGCCACAATCTGAACGACCCTTCCCTGTTGTCCAAGCGGTGATTCCTACAACAGAGCCATTATGAATCAATGGACCACCAGAATCGCCATGACATCCGCCTGCGCCACCCGAAAGCGGATCTTCCAGCCAAAGGAGTATTTTACTCTTTCCATAAGGCTCAATCACAGAGAGTGCTGCGCTCCTAAATTTACCAAGTGCTTTTGAATTTTTTTCATCTGACAAACCATATCCAGCAACAATAACAGGATCACCAGCAGGCAATTCCTGTATGTCAGAAAGACTTATCGGCCAAAATTGAGACGGCAACGGCTCGGCAAGTTTTACCAAGGCCATATCAATTGAAATATTTCTGTTTTTGATTGCCTTAGAATTATATTGCGGATGAATTTTCACATGTTTTGGCTGAACAAGTATGGGAGCATTGCTCTCATCACGCCAATGAATTCGCCAATCTGAAGCTGTTGCGATACAATGAGCTGCGGTTAATACAACGTCTTGGCGAATAACGACACCACTACAAACATTTCCGCGATTATCAAGAACCATAACTGAGTTATGAACGAAACTTTGATCCAAATTTCCTTGAACCACAGCAAATGCATTATGGCCTACAGAGAAAGATAAAATTAAAAATAGGCCGATTGAGCTGATTAACTTCAGATATTTTTTAAAACGAGAAGAGATCATGATCCTTAAGATCCAAGGCTAAACATCGAAATGATTTATAGACAAATAGTACTGATCTTTCAATTTAAATGGCGTGATCGATATATTTTAGAAATTCCTAGAGAGTTATCTGAAAATAGGGCTTATTCCGATCTGATTCCTACTCAAATTTTTTATGATTTAGGCTTTTTGGGTTTTTTAGGCCACGCCAAAGGCCATTTTTTTATTCGCTCTGGAAACTGATCAAAAGATAATTCTGTCTCAGAGGCAAATAGACGTCCCTTCACAGATACTCCCGCCTCTTCGACGCTTTCAGCTCTGCCAGAGATCAAAGGGTGCCAATCTTCTAAAGGTTTCCCCTCAGCAAGAAGACGATAGGCGCAGCTTGGGGGAAGCCATTTCAGTGTTCGCGCTTCATGCGGCGTCAGTTTAACACAATCGGAAACATGCTCCTGACGACCTGAATAATTGCTACATCTACAAGTCTGTGGATTTAAAAGACGGCAATAAAGATCTGTTGCATAATAGGCACCCGTATCTTCATCTTCTAATTTGACGAGACAGCATCGTCCGCAGCCATCGCAGAGGCTTTCCCACTCGGAGTATGACATCTCCTCGAGAGATTTCTGTTCCCAAAACGGAAGGGCTTCAGTCATGACAGTGTGAGCACCCAAAGAGAACGCGGGGTGCAAGGCTTAGTGCGTTACCTAAGAAGTTTCAACCGTTTCGGGCAATATATACGCGCCGTATGAGCATACGATGCACCTTTTTGGTCTCCGATCTAAAAATCTAGATCTCGACAAACATGGCCATGTGAACGGATAGTATGGCGCTGCTAAGTGGCCCACAAATGTCGGATATTAGGCGTAAAAACGCCCGCCTATGACCCCAACTTTTTCAATGGGGCAGATGTTTTCTTTTTTAGAATGATGAAAGTCATCATAAATTGCGATGAAGTTACGCTTTGCGCCGACGAGCTCGTGGCGTTGAACTGGGCGTACGAACCTTCTTCCTCTTGCCCGTCTTTTCAGAGTGTTCGTATTGCACGCCAGTAAAAAGGATGATCCGGCACGGTGCTGTTAAATCTGCAGGCACGCGCTTTTCACGCCGCAAAGGCTCGAATTGTATGATCTTGGCCACAGGAACTCTCCTCTCGGATCATGAGGTTAGCACCACCATCACCAATGACTGGATATGGTTAACGCTTCGCTAACGATTGACCCTCTACGGTCGAGAAGTCGATTAGGGATTCGGCTTAGGCCGAAGGGGGGAACCCCCTAAGGGAGGCGCAGTAAGAAGCATGGCCTTGGCGTTTGAAAGAGCGACGGAAGACCCACGCTTGTCACGCCGTACTAAGCATTCCTTCAATTATCAAAACGAAGAAGAAACAACCGCTTCGCCCGATAATTTCGGTCTCCCTGCTCACACTTCGGAGACTGCCATCGCCGCCGAGGTCTACGCACTTTTGCCGCGAGCCTCCGAAAAGATCGCCCGTATATGCGCAGAAATGCTGACCTCAGCAGGCCATATGACACCGTCTCTCGCTTACGTATTTCTAGCCCGCGGCGATCGTTCAAGTCTGATTGCGCTTGCGGGGGCCCAAACACTGCCCCCCGCAATTCTTTTGCATCGCGCGACAACAGGAACTCTTGATGAAGCGCGCGCGGTAGCGAGCCGTCCCCATCTTGATCCCCTAATCCTCTCAGGATTGATTGATCGTGATGATGCCGTGATTGATCATCTTCTGGCCGAAAGCCGTGCACTCACAGACGCGCATCGGGTCGTCGATCATCTTCTGCTTCGGGCAAGAAAAGATCAGAAACTCGCCACGCTTCTTCTTGATCGTGACGATTTATCTTTTCACCAACGAGCGAAGCTTTTCGAAAAGGCCTCCCCCACACAAAGAGCAGCTCTTATGAAGGAAGCCATAGAGGAACACTCGACTTCACCTCTCTATGGATTACCATCGAAAGCTCCACCGCATTCACTCATAAATGCCATTGAGCAACAAGACCGTGACGGGGTTCTTTCTGCTCTCGCGGCAAGCGCTGGATTAAGTCAAAGCGCTCCCACCTTTCAACCGCGACTTAATCAGCCTGATGGCGCGGTTGCGGCGCTCACATGTCTATCCTTGGGATTGGCTAAAAGCGAAATCGGTCGGGTGTTACGTCTTATCGCAGTCGATCCAGTGATGACGCTTCGTCCCGGAGGCGCTGAAGACGTGCTTGAATGCCTTTCGACAGGAACCGCAAAAATTCTACTCGACGCTATGATCATGCCGCAACATCAAAAGCGCGATAAAGCCACGCGGGACCGGGCATCAATGCCTCAAAGGCCGTCAGTCATTGAGATGGATGCTGTCGCCTAATTTCTTAGGCTCACAACTAATCGATATCGACCGGCTCACATTACATAATGATTAATCATCAATGTGAAGAGCAACCTCTCCACCAACGATCTTCGGTGGCTTTGGCTTGAGATCTGCAGCATTCGTGCTTACCCATTCGCGAGCAGCGGTCGTAATCGCCTCTGACGCTTTTTCGTTTTTGGCAACCGTAACTGTAAAGCCGCCCTTTTCTGTCTTGATAACGGAATAGCTGATGAAGCCCTTTACACCGCGCATCAATTTTTTGACGTCTTTTTTGCTCGCGATGATGAGATCAATCGTCTCAACTGCACCTTGACCTGAATAGGTCCGAATAACCGTATGCATGCCGTTTAACCTCCCACATTCACTACAACGTTACGGCAAGCATTCGATCGATGCTTTTTGCTCCGTAACCGGCGCAGACTGAGGGAGCCCACTGTCACTGGCAAGCAAAAAGACTGTCACAATTCAATTATGACAATTGCATGACAAATTATGACAGTAAAAAACGCACCTCATTTCAACCGACAAAACAAGGCATTGTGTGCATTGAGTGTCCTATTCAGACAGACGCGCGTCCGGCTCGCTCGCGCATGGCAGTCCACGTCAATTGAGGTAATGCAATCATTCGATCAAGATTGTCATCACGATGCCGCCGCTCACGCTCGCCCGGAACTTCAACACGCTTAAACCCTTCGGCCGGCGGACAATCTCTGATCTCTGCTAAAATCTCTTCGGCAACACTCGTCATAACATGGGGTTCACGATAGCGACTCGCATCGACCGCGATCACAAACCAATTCACTTCCGTTGTCACAGGCCCCAGCATTGCCTCGCAGATCAATTCAGCCATGGCAGCAAGGCCGTAACCCATAGCGCCTCCTTTAGGCAAAATTGCGCCTCCATTGAAATAATCCGCGGGGTCATCGGAGAGCGCACCATCACGGTTCATGATCGAACCAAAAGGCACTTTGGCGCCCGCCGCGCGCGCGGCATATAGCCAGCCACCGGCGATGATCGAGGTTGCAAAATCAACAATGACGGGCCCTTGATGCCCACCGGGAATGCCAAAGCAAAAAGGATTGGTCGGCAACAATGCTTTACGGCCTCCGTAAGGCGTCACTTGTCGCCAATTCTGTCGGCCGCCGCCGCCAATGATGATGACTAAACATCCCTCATTTGCCGCTCGCTCCGCATAGGCGCCCAACCGGCCCGTATGCCCCACATGTCTTACCGGTAAAGCGGCAATGCCTCTTTCCTTGGCTAAAGAAACGCAATGATCAACAGCAAGCCGCATAGCGGGAATACCAATGCCACCGCGGCCATCGACTTCATCGCCACTTCGATCATTTTTGACAATGACGGCTTCGACGCGCGGATTCATGACACCCTTTGCGAATTGATCTGCATATTGCATCACGCGCATCACGCCATGCGATTCAACACCGCATAATTCTGTGTCGATCAAATGATCTGCAACTTCGAGGGCAACAGACGATGAGCAACCCGCATGCTCCAAGATCGTTTCAATCACACGCTGAACATCCGCAGCGGGTACAGCAACGCGATCCGAGTCCAAAGATAACTTGCTATGGCTGGCGACAGAGACTGTTCGATCACTCATGCAGCATGACCTTTTTATTTGAACGCTAAAGCCTCAAAAGAGTTATTCCGCAAAACTGCGCCCTTGGCGATCCTCAATCTCGACCCACCAGAGATCAGAGTCGAATTTGACCTCACGCGCCATGCGATCATTCACCTCAAGCGGTGTGGCGGCAGGGAGTATAACATCAAAGCGCCTTACCAAATCATCGTCCTCATTCATGCGCGGCGGTGCTGGTGCATAAAGATCATTATGCCCATCAAGACGATCAACTGAAATGAAAATCGCGCCCGCCTCGCCCGCGCCACGTCGCCTGAGCACGGCTGTTGCACCCGCACTCTGCGCACGTCTCAAAATCGCGGCAACAACAAGATCAGAGCGTAATCGCGCCATGGCGCTTAATCGACGAGGAGGCCCGACATCTTTTCGAGCTCCCGCTTTGTCGCGTCATCAAGCTCGCCTGAAGGGGCAAGACGACGATCTTTTTGGAAGCGCATCAAGGCTTCACGATAGGACACTGATTTCAGCCCTTCGGCGGGCCCTGAAAAATAACCGATGCGAATGAGGGCTCGCTCGGCCGATG
>RFXE01000117.1 GCA_009921785.1 Alphaproteobacteria bacterium | reverse complement strand
CGTGATCGCGTCAACGATAACAGGCTTCAAGCCGTTTGCGTTGAGAGCCTTCACTGTTTCAACAGCAAGACCAGCTGCGTAAGCTGACTTGTCGTCGAGAACAGCAACATTCTTGCCCTTGTACTTCGCAGCGATGAAGGCGCCAGCAATCTTGCCCTGCACGTCGTCACGACCGATAACGCGGAAGATCGACGGACCAGCGCGCTCGTCTGTGAGCTTCACGTTGGTTGAAGATGGCGAGATCATGATCGTGCCTTCTTCAGCGTAAACCTTAGAAGCGGGGATCGACGAACCCGAGCAGAAGTGACCAATTACAACAGCCACTTTCTTCGAAACGTTATCGTTGGCAACAGCCACGGCCTGCTTAGGGTCGCACTGATCGTCGCCCACAACAGTCGCAATCTTCTGGCCATTCACGCCACCAGCTGCGTTGATTTCTTCAACAGCCATGTTGAAGCCGGCTTTGAATTGTTCGCCGAACGCGGCCAAACCACCGGTCATCGGACCGGCAAGAGCAACCGTCACATCAGCATAAGATGCTGATGAAGAGAGCGCGATGCCAAGAGCGAGCACCGGCAAGGTCTTTGTCAATTTGATCATTAAATGACCTCCCAAAAACAAACATCAACAAATGCCTCCGAAAGGTGAACCCCTCCGGACCATTGTCTTACGGAAAAAGCTATCCTCTCGCGCCGCGAGAGTCACTTACTTTTTTGCTGAAAAAGAGGGAATTTAGTGCGCTCCACCGCCCAAATAGGCCGCTTTGACGTCCGGATGGGTCAGGAGCTCTTCGCCCGTGCCCGAGAGCGTAATGCGGCCATTGACGAGAACATGGGCGCGTGCAGCCAATTTCAAAGCATGATTGGCGTTTTGTTCAACAAGAAATACCGTCAAACCCTGGGTTTTATTGAGTTCCCGGAGCGTATCAAAGATTTGCTTCGCAATGAGCGGCGCCAAGCCGAGCGACGGCTCATCAAGTAGTAAGAGGCGCGGACGTCCCATCAGAGCGCGCCCGATGGCGAGCATTTGTTGTTCGCCGCCGGAGAGCGTTCCTGCGCGTTGCGATTGGCGACGCTCAAGAATGGGGAAGAGCGTGAAAATCTTTTGTACATCTTCGTCGAAATGCGCGGGGCCAATCGCGGCGGTGCCGAGCTGAAGATTTTCAAAAACCGTCATCCGCGGAAAAATGCGACGACCTTCTGGCGAAAGCGAAATGCCCAGTCTGATAATTTCATGCGGCGGAATGAGATGGATGGGTTTGCCATCAAAATGGATCGATCCGCGTGCCGCTTTATTCACGCCGCAGATTGCCATCATCAAAGTTGATTTACCGGCGCCATTCGCGCCGATCATGGTGACGATTTCACCTTCGCGTACATCAAGATTGACGCCATGCAGCGCTTGATTGCGCCCGTAAAAGGTTTCGACACCTTGAATTTGGAGTAAGGGCCTTGTCATCGTGTTATCTCCTGGGCTCTCACTCGTCGACACCGAGATAGGCTTTGATGACGGCCGCATCATTGCGCACATGGGCCGGGGTACCGTCGGAAATTTTTCGACCATAGTCGAGCACGACAATATGATCCGAAATCTCCATAACCACACTCATATCATGCTCGATGAGCAGAATGCCGACATGGAAATCGTCACGGATTTGGCGCAGGAATACGCCGAGATCATCGGACTCTTTCGGGTTAAGACCAGCAGCCGGTTCATCAAGGCAGAGCAAAACGGGATCGGTGCAGAGCGCGCGCACGATCTCAAGCTTGCGTTGCTGGCCGTAAGGGAGAGCGGCGGCAGGCTCATCCGCTTTATCGGCGATGCCAATGCGCTCGAGCCACGCCATCGACTTATCAATCGCTTCGCGTTCGGCGCGGCGATAGGACGGCATGCCGAAAATGCCAGCGATGGAGAACATCGACGCGCGCATCAATTCATTGTGCTGCGCGATCATCAAATTTTCGAGCACCGTCATACCGCCAAAAAGACGGATATTCTGGAAGGTGCGCGCGACTTTCGCGACTCGTGAAATTTTATGGTCTTCCATCGCCTCAAGCGAAAAATCGCCGCGCGCCGGATGATGCAGCGTTACTGATCCGTCACTCGGCGTATAGAAACCGGTTATGCAGTTGAACGCCGTCGTTTTGCCCGCACCATTCGGGCCAATGATTGCGGTGATATGGCCGCTTTGTGCCTCAAATGAGAATTTATCAACGGCCACGAGGCCGCCAAAGCGCATGGTTAGATCGCGAACAGTAAGCAAGGGTTTTGTCATATCAGCCGCGTCCCTGCGAAATCATAGATGATCCAACCGATTTCTTCTCTTTAAAGAACACGGTGGGCGCGCGTGATGACACAAAGCCACGTGGGCGCCACAGCATCACGATGATCATAGCAAGCCCGAAGAGCAGCAGGCGCAATTGGCTCGGATCGAAATCGGGACCGAAGATCGCTTTGAGGAATTGCAATTGGCGCAGCACTTCAATGCCCCCGACCATCGCAATCGATGAAAACACAACGCCAATCTGGCTCGACATACCACCCAAAACCACGATGGCAAGAATTGTTGCCGATTCCATGAAGTTAAAGGATTCAGGGCTGATGAACGCTTGCTTTGCCGCAAAGAAAGATCCAGCGAAACCACCAAACATAGCACCAATCGCGAAGGCTGAAAGCTTAGTGTTGATGGTATTCAAGCCGAGTGAACGGCAGGCGATTTCATCTTCACGCAAGGCTTCCCAAGCGCGTCCCATCGGCAATTTTCTCAAGCGTGAGGAAATGTAGAATGTGAGAAGCGCGAGAGCGAGAATGAGGAAATAGAGAAAACCCATACGCTGAAGCGATGAATATTCGAGGCCGAATGTCGCCGCGAACCCGTCAGGTCCTTGCGAGAAGGGAATGCCGAAGAAAGACGGACGCGGAATGTTTGACAACCCGTTCGAACCGCCCGTGAAATCGCGCCAGTTCAACAAGACAACGCGGATGATTTCACCAAAGGCCAGTGTGACGATGGCGAGATAGTCACCGCGCAAACGCAAAACCGGAAAGCCGAGGACAACGCCCCAAGTGGCAGCAAAAATACCGGCGAGCGGTAAACATATCCAGAAACCAAAGCCGAAATGTTCCGCAAGCAGTGCATAGGAATAAGCGCCGACCGCGTAGAAGGCAACATAACCAAGATCGAGCAAACCCGCGAGGCCCACAACAATCTGCAACCCCCAGCCGAGCATCACATAAGTGATAATCAAAATGCCGATATCCAGAATGTAACGATCTGTGAAGGGCATGAAGGGGAGAACAATCGCAGCCACCAGCAAGACGGGGCCAACGAAATGACCGAAGCGATTTTCACCTGCTTGCGTGCGTGAAGACGATTTATGATCCGTATGCGCTTTACGCCAGGCGCGGATTTCATAGAGAACACGCCAAATCAAAATCAGGCCGCAGGCAATGGCGAAGCCTTCCCAGCGATAAAGAATGAACAATGTATTCGATATCTGCGAGACTTGTGTCTTCAAAAGAATCGTCGGCGCAAAGATGATGGCCGCAATGGCGACCGCGATCAGGCTGCGTTTGACGATTCCGTTGATGACGTCGCCTTTGTCGTGTGAAGGATCATAGTGAGCGTTTGACATGCGATCAGACCTTCTCGATTTCGGGACGGCCCAAAAGACCTTGCGGCATGAAGATCAAAACGATGATCAACATAGAAAACGCAGCAACGTCTTTATACTCGGATGAGAAATAGGCGGCGAACAGCACTTCAATGAGGCCGATCAACACGCCGCCGATCATCGCGCCGGGGAGTGAACCGATGCCGCCGAGAACGGCAGCGGTAAAGGCTTTCACACCTGCTGAGAAGCCGATGAAGAAGTCGATGACACCGTAATAAAGGAGATACATGAGGCCAGCGACGGCGGCGAGCATCGCGCCGATGACGAAGGTCATCGAGATCGTGCGATCAACATCGATACCGAGAAGTTGCGTCATTTTGAGATCCTGTTCGCAGGCGCGTTGTGCGCGGCCGAGCGAGGTGCGGGAAATCAAAAGCGAGAAGCCTGTCATCAAAATGATTGTCAGCACCACGATCAGAATTTGCATATAGGTGATGCGGACGGTGAACTCGGTGCCTTCATGCAAAGTGAAACCGCCCGCAAACAAAGCTTGCAGCGGTTTAACGCGCGCGCCTTGTGTTTCCTGAACGAAATTTTGCAAGAAGATAGAGACGCCAATGGCGGTGATCAGCGGGGCCAAACGGAAAGATCCGCGCAGAGGCCGGTAGGCCAAACGTTCAATGGTCCAACCATAGACGCCGGAAATCGCCATCGCGATGACAGCGACAATCATCAACATGCCAATGCCGATGACGATATCGGTGGAGCCGGTGATGCCAAAAATGAGAATGCAAATGAGCGAAACGAACGCGCCGACCATGAACACGTCGCCATGCGCGAAATTGATCATGCCGATGATGCCATAGACCATCGTGTAACCGATCGCGATCAGCCCGTAGATTGAGCCGAGCGTGAGGCCATTGATCAATTGTTGCGCCAGATAATCCATTACGCTTCCCCGAATTTTTCGGTCATGACCGTCTGTTTCAGCCGACGATCCGGATCCCCAGAGCTTCTTAGCAACCGATCAGAAGGCGGACAATCGATTAGCCTTTGATTTGTCACATAAAAGCAAATTTTTATGATTTTTCCTCATTTTTAGTGAAATTCACTAAAATAGTTCAGTTTTATAGATAAAATCGACGAAGGTTATGCGATTTTACCGGTTCAGCCATGCTTTCCTGCGTCCGCACGGTCTGTCACCTGGAACCCATGCGCCAACGGGTCGCGGTCATCGATGAAGATTGTGTTGTAGCCCGTCATGCGCGCCCACCCTTCGATCGAGGGGACGATGCCGTTATAGGATCCGAGGGTAACGGCTTTTTCGACGCGACCACGGAATAGCGTGCCGATGATGCTCTCATGAATGAAGTCATCGCCAACCTTAAGCTTACCACGCGCGGCCCATTGCGCCATGCGCGCCGAGGTGCCCGTGCCGCAAGGCGAGCGATCAATCGCTTTGTCGCCATAGAAGACGGCGTTTTTAGCATGCGCTTCTTTATGCGTCGGTGTTCCCGTCCACATCACATGGGAGAGGCCGTTGATCGCCGGATTTTCCGGATGCACGAATTGATATTTCGCGCGGAAGGCCTCGCGCACCTTCGGACTCCATCTCAATATATCTGAGGGGTTCACATGTTCGAGGCCGGGGAAATTCTTTTGCGGTTCAATGATCGCATAGAAATTGCCGCCATAGGACACATCAGCTTTTATTATACCTAATCCTTCGACTTCAGCTTCGAGATCAGCGGAGTGCAAGAACGAGCCGACATTGGTAATGCGGACATTATCAACATAACCATCTTTTTCGACATAGCGCGCTTCAACGAGCCCTGCCGGTGTATCAATGCGCAACAGGCCTTTTTCGCGCGGCGTCACAAGCCCGCGTTCAAGCGCCATCGTAACAGTGCCGATTGTGCCATGGCCGCACATCGGCAAGCAGCCCGATGTTTCGATGAAAAGAAATGCAATGTCGCAATCAGCGCGCGTTGGGGGATAAAGAATTGCGCCCGACATCATGTCATGGCCGCGGGGTTCGAACATAAGGCCGGTTCTGATCCAGTCGAATTCGCGCAAGAAATGCGCGCGTTTTTCAACCATATTGGCGCCTTCAAGGCGTGGTCCCCCGCCGGCCACCAGGCGCACGGGGTTGCCACAAGTGTGGCCATCAACGCAAAAGAAGGTGTGGGTCGCCATGACGGACTCCTTCGAGAGTAAATACTAGAATCGTTGCGGACTAAAGCGCGTGAGATCAATAGCCGGTGTGCGCTCCGCAATCAGATCAGCGACGAGTCGCCCCGTTGCCGCTGATTGCGTCAAACCATAAT
>RFXE01000116.1 GCA_009921785.1 Alphaproteobacteria bacterium | reverse complement strand
ACGCTTCGATTTCTTTGGCGTCTTCTTCCGTCTCATCGCGCAGCTCCATAATTTCTGGATGACGATAGAGCGCGTTTGAATCAAACGACACTTTCGCATCAAGACATTTCAGATGATTGTCGGCCGTGATGATGAGTGGGTTGATTTCGAGCATTGCCATGTCTTTGGCAACAAACGCTGTGTAGAGCTTGCTGGTGAGGCTTTCGGCTTCTTTGGCGAGATCGCCTGTGAGCTTCAAAGCCTTCGCCACCGCGCGGCCATGATGCGGCATCACACCGGTTGCAGGATCGATCGAGAAGGTCACAATCTTTTCGGGCGTCTTGTGGGCGACTTCTTCAATGTCCATACCGCCTTCTGTCGACACCACAAAAGCGATGCGCGCCGTTGCGCGGTCCACCAGCATTGAGAGATAGAATTCCTTAGCAATGTCGGAGCCGTCTTCGATATAAAGACGATTGACCTGCTTGCCGTGCGCGCCGGTTTGGATGGTAACGAGCGTGGCGCCGAGCATTTCACTCGAGAACTGTTTTACTTCGTCAATCGACTTCGCAAGACGCACGCCGCCTTTTTCACCGGCTGAGGCTTCTTTGAATTTGCCCTTGCCGCGACCGCCCGCATGGATTTGCGACTTCACGACCCAGAGCGGACCGCCAAGTGCTTTTGCAGCCTCTTCCGCTTCCGATGCCTTCATGATCGCCCGGCCATTTGACACAGGCACACCAAACTCTTTCAAGACGGCTTTGGCTTGATATTCGTGGATGTTCATTTCTGTTTCCTTCGAGAAGGGCGATCAGAGCGGGAGAAGAAAGGCAGTAGGTCTTAGGCAGTAGGCAATCGCTATTCTAATGCCTAAGCCCCAAGCCCTACTGCGTTCAAATTACTTCAACGCCGGATTGATGGTCTTGCAGGCATCGATCAGGCTTTGCACCGATGCTGTTGATTTTGCGAAGGCGGCTTTTTCATCCGGCTTCATGCGCAGCTTAACGATGCGCTCGACGCCTTTCGCGCCGATCACAATCGGTACGCCGACAAACATATCCTTCACGCCATATCCGTTGGCGATATGAGCGGCGCAAGGCAGTACGCGCTTCTGATCTTTCAAATAGGATTCAGCCATCGCAATCGCCGAGGCGGCGGGTGCGTAATAGGCAGAGCCCGTCTTCAAGAGATTGACGATTTCACCACCGCCCTTGCGCGTGCGCTCGACAATCGCATCAAGACGCTCTTGCGTTGTCCACTTCATCTTAACGAGATCGGGGAGCGGAATACCGGCAACGGTTGAGTAGCGCACCATGGGCACCATATCGTCGCCATGACCACCGAGGGTCATTGCGGAGACGTCTTTGACCGAGACTTTGAATTCTTCGGCGAGGAAGTGACGGAAGCGTGCAGAGTCGAGCACGCCAGCCATGCCGACAATTTTCTTCGGGTTGACACCCGAGAATTTCTGCAGGGCCCACACCATCGCATCAAGCGGGTTGGTGATGCAGATCACGAAGGCCTTCGGTGCATATTGCTTGATGCCTGTGCCGACCGCTTCCATAACCTTGAGATTGATGCCCAAAAGATCATCGCGGCTCATGCCGGGTTTACGGGGCACGCCGGCGGTGACGATCACCACATCGGCGCCTGAGATGGCCTCATAATTCGAGGCGCCCGAATAGGCTGCATCAAAACCATCAACCGGAGCGGATTCAGCAATATCCAGGCCCTTGCCCTGGGGTACGCCGTCGGCAATGTCGAAGAGGACGATGTCGCCCAACTCTTTCAGACCGGCGAGATGGGCGAGTGTGCCGCCGATTTGTCCCGATCCGATCAATGCAATTTTCTTGCGTGCCATGTCCCAAAGTCCTTCCATCTCTTTTGTTATTGCCGGGCCCGAGGGTCCCGAAGTCACTTCTTTTATGAGCGCGTGTTACCGAGGGGCCCCCAATCGGGCAAGTTCGCCAAAAGACGGAATTTTGGGCAATTATCTCCCCCCTAAAGGTGATCCGCACGCGGGTGCCGTATAATTCGATTATATTTCAATAACTTAAATGATATTACTCAAATGAGAGCGAGCACGTTAATCAATCGAAATTATTATTACAAATTACAAATTTTGAAATTTGTAACACAATTTTTAGGAGGATTTGGCGCCTCTGCGCCCCAGCTGATCCAATACAGCGGTTGTAACGACCCCTAGACGCAATTCGAGTGACCGGCGCGGCGTCTCTGCATCAAGGCGCAGGGATGAGGGGTTCAGAAAACGATAGAGCGCATCGAGAACGAAGGTTAGGCCCTTTTCCCGTCCACCCATTGTAAAGGCGCCGCCGCTCTGTCCCTCTTCTAAAATGCGATCAATCAACATGCGGATCTTGGCCCGGTGTTGCCGGGCGGGGGGACGGCTCGCGTCGAAAGCCGCCACGAACAGATCGAAGAGGCGTGGCTCATCATCAAGCCGGTCACGATAGGCGCGCAGCAATGCGAAAATGAGCCGTTCAAGCTTATCGCGTGCCGGATCAGGCGCATCGGCAATTTCACCCAATCGCGATTCAACACCGCGCAACCAGGTCGATGTGATTGCATCGAAAAGAGCTGCTTTTGTTTCGTAATGGCGATACACATTCGCATGGGTCATGGCGGCGCGCCGGGCGACCGCTACGACCGTGACACGATCAATCCCATATGCACGCACTTCTTCAATCGCAGCGGAAAGAATGCGCTGAGCCGTTGCTTCAATTGCCTCTGTGTCACCCATGAAGATCATCACTCATGTTTCATGTCCGACTGAGGACGCGCCAACAGCGCGCAAACCGTGAGGCAAGGCATGATAGGGCTCGGATTGCATTTCAATCAATCGCGAAACAGTTCGATCAAACTCAAATGCCTCACGACCGTCTCCTGCACGATATAGAAATTCAGGGCGCACCGCAGCCGTCATATAAAGTTTCACGCTGCGATCATAGAGCGCATCGATCAAAGCGATAAATCGCTTCGCCTCATTATGATTTTCGCTTGAGATGATCGGGACATGGTCGATGAAGATTGTATGAAAATATTCACCGATCGCAATAAAATCATTGGCGCCCAATGCTTTTTGACAAAGATCTGCATAATGAAATCGCGCAACACTATTTGCGGATTCGGGCACGGTTACTTCATGTCCCAATACGTCGATTGAATTAGATTTAACGTCGTGGCCTTGGGTCAAAGCGTCGAAGCGTGCATTGAGCGATTGGGTTGCCCTCTCATCATCAGGATAAAAATAGCTTTGTAAACCAATCGCTTTATCAAGCCGATAATCATGGGGTGCATCAAGCTCAACGGTCACCGTGAAGGATGTAAGTATTTCGATAAATGGCAAAAAAAGTGCGCGGTTTAAGCCATGTTCGTAAAGCCGAGCGGGCTCGATATTTGATGTCGTTACTAGGACTAAACCATTTTCAAAAAGAGCCTTGAATAAACGCGCTAAGATCATAGCATCAGCAATATCGGTTACAGAAAACTCATCGAGACAGAGCAACGTGATCTCGTCAGATATCGCTCGTGCAACGGGCGGGATCGGGTCACTGTCTTTTGTGTCCCCCTGTTTGATGCGCATACGGTAGTCATGGATACGGTGATGAACATCAGCCATAAAGGATTGGAAATGCATGCGGGCCTTTTGCTGCAAAGGCGCGCTCTCAAGCATGAGATCCATCAGCATGGTTTTGCCACGACCCACTGAACCCCAGAGATATAGACCGCGTGGCATGCGCGGCTTTCGACCGAACAACCAGCCGAGCCCTGCTTTTCGAGAAGGGAGGGCGGCAAGGTCATCGCAAAGACGATCGAGATGCTTAAGAACTTCAACCTGCGCGGGATCGCGATCAATTTCGCCGAGGCCGACAAGCTGCTCATAGGCTGCGCTGGGCCGTTTATGGGTAATCCGACTCATTCATCCTGTCCCTGACCGCGCCGGATCATGCACGCCGCGCCGCGCGGAGCAAGTCACCGCCGAGATTTATCGTCGGCCTGTAGAGATCAGTGAACTAGACCCGGCCGAACCTCGTAACTCACCACGAGTGTAGAGGAGTTTAATCGATGCCTATCGCCGCCTTGTGCCTGATTGCTGTAACGCTGATGCCTATTGTTGTTGTGGGTTACGCGAAAAGTGGCGGACGCTATGATAATCGCGCGCCGCGAGAAAGCCTCGATCAATTAGAAGGCGCTAAGCGCCGCGCCTATTATGCGCATCTTAATTGTTTCGAAGCGTTGCCGGTTTTCATTGCCGCGCTTTTTGTGGCCGTCTGGACCAAAGGTCCGCAACCCATGGTCGATGCGCTCGCTGTTGGTTTTTTGCTCAGTCGCATACTCTATGTATTAGCTTATATCGGAGACCGCGCGGCACTGCGCTCTATTCTGTGGAGCCTTGCCTATGTCTGTGCGCTTGGCTTGTTCGTGTCAGGCTACTGGGCGCCTGTGTGATTTTTCAGGGGCGGATTTGTCCTGAACCATAAACACGATATTTGAACGAGCAGAGTTGGTCGATACCTACGGGCCCGCGCGCATGCATACGGCCTGTGGCAATACCAATCTCAGCACCAAAACCGAACTCGCCCCCATCAGCAAATTGCGTTGAGGCATTGTGAAGTACAATCGCCGAATCGACACGCTTCAGAAATTCATCGGCAGCGTGTTGATCATCCGTAATGATCGATTCGGTATGATGCGATCCATATGTTCCGATATGGGATATCGCGTCATCAAGCCCACTAACGACTTTCACGGCAATAATCGAATCGAGATATTCGGCGCGCCAATCTTCTTCACTAGCGGCGGTCACACGCGGATCGGCCTTTTGAACGATTGCATCACCGCGAACAGCGCATCCCTTGTCGAGAAGCGACGTAACAAGCGGTTTCAGATGGGTTGAGACAGCTGCTTGATCCACGAGCAATGTCTCTACCGCACCACAGACACCTGTTCGCCGAAGCTTGGCATTGAGAACAATCTGCTCGGCCATAGCGAGATTTGCTTTGGCATGAACATAGACATGGCAAATACCTTCAAGATGCGCGAAAACCGGAACGCGCGCTTCATCTTGCACGCGGCTTACAAGGCCTTTTCCTCCGCGTGGCACAATCACATCGATCGCGCCATTCAGGCCCGCTAACATCATACCAACCGCATCACGGTCTTTCGTCGGCACAAGTTGAATCGCGTTCTCGGTGAGCCCTGCTTGTATAAAGCCAGCGCGCATCGCATTGGCTATTTCCGTTGATGTCCGAAAGCTCTCCGAGCCCGCACGCAAAATAGTCGCATTACCACTTTTCACACAAAGCGCTGCGGCATCTGCTGTAACATTCGGACGGCTTTCAAAGATCACGCCGATAACACCGAGCGGCGTTGCCACGCGTTGAAAGTGAAGACCATTAGGCCGCGTCCATTCCGCTAAAACGCGTCCAACGGGATCGTGTAGAGCGGCGACATCCTCAACAGCTTTAGCAATCGCTTCAAGGCGCGTGCTATCAAGCTTTAAACGATCAAGAAATGCACCTTTTGTGCCTCGTGCCTCAGCATCGGCGATATCTGAAGAATTTGCCGCAAGAATCGATTGAGCATTTTGACGGATCATCTGTGCTGCAGAACGTAGCGCGGATGATTTTAATTCGCTCGAGGCATTCGCAACTTCATGCGCGGCACGGCGAGCGTTCTCACCGAGCTCATTCATTAGCTTTACGAGTGCGTCCCGGTCGGTCTGAGACATCATCTCATTCATGATTAGCTCACTCCCAAAGCCATATCGTCACGATGGATGAGCTCAGCGCGCCCGGCATAACCGAGAATTTTTTCAATATCGCGGGAAGACTTACCTGCGAGTAATGCCGCTTCGGTTGAATCATAGCCAATTAAGCCGCGGCCCAATTCACCACCATCAGGCGCACGCATGACCACTGCATCGCCGCGTTCAAATACGCCTTCAATCTTTTTGACGCCTGCGGGTA
>RFXE01000115.1 GCA_009921785.1 Alphaproteobacteria bacterium | reverse complement strand
CATGGATATCATCAAGCTCTATGGCGAGTTTCCAGCAAACTTCCTCGATGTCGGCGGCGGCGCTTCAAAAGAAAAAGTCACAGCCGCATTCAAGATCATTACAGCCGATCCGAATGTGAAGGGCATCCTCGTCAACATTTTCGGCGGCATCATGAAATGCGATGTCATCGCCGAAGGCGTAATTGCTGCGGTGAAAGAAGTGGGCCTCAAAGTGCCGCTCGTCGTGCGCTTGGAAGGCACCAATGTTCAACTCGGCAAAGAGATCATTTCGAAGTCCGGCTTGAATGTCATTCCGGCTGACGATCTCGACGATGCCGCCCAGAAAATCGTGAAAGCCGTACGGGGTTAATCATGTCCATTCTCATCGACAAAAACACCAAGCTGCTCACGCAGGGTTTCACCGGCAAGACCGGCACCTTCCATTCCGAACAAGCGATTGCCTATGGCACCAAGCTCGTCGGTGGCACATCACCGGGCAAAGGTGGCTCGACACATCTCGGCCTTCCTGTGTTCGACACGGTGGCGGAAGCGCGTGACGCAACAGGCGCCGACGCAAGCGTGATTTATGTTCCGCCACCCGGCGCGGCAGACGCGATCTGCGAAGCGATCCAAGCTGAAATTCCGCTCATCGTCTGCATCACCGAAGGCATTCCGGTGCTAGACATGGTGCGCGTGAAGCGTGCGCTCTCCGGCTCAAAGTCGCGTCTCATCGGGCCAAATTGCCCGGGCGTGATGACAGCCGGTGAATGCAAAATCGGCATTATGCCAGGCAACATCTTCAAACCCGGCAATGTCGGCATTGTCTCGCGCTCCGGCACGCTCACTTACGAAGCGGTGTTCCAGACCACACAAGAAGGCCTCGGCCAGACGACAGCCGTCGGCATTGGTGGTGATCCGGTGAAGGGCACCGAATTTATCGACATGCTCGAAATGTTCCTCGCCGATCCAAAGACGGAATCGATCGTGATGATCGGCGAAATTGGCGGCTCGGCCGAAGAAGATGCCGCACAGTTTTTGAAAGACGAAGCGAAGCGCGGCCGCAAAAAGCCGGTTGTCGGATTTATTGCGGGTCGCACGGCCCCTCCCGGTCGTCGCATGGGTCATGCCGGTGCGATTATCTCGGGTGGTAAGGGCGGCGCGGAAGACAAGATCGCCGCCATGGAAGCTGCCGGCATTCGTGTTTCGCCGTCACCTGCGCGCCTCGGCAAAACACTCGTCGATGTGTTGAAGGGTCATTGATCGCAAGGAGCGGGTCATGTCACGCCAAGACCAGAACAAAGCCTTTCTCGAAACCTCGTTCCTTTATGGGGGCAATGCCGCCTATATCGAACAGTTGGAAGCACGCTATGCGAAAGATCCGTCTTCCGTCAGCGCGGAATGGCGCGAGTTTTTCGAGGCGTTGAAAGACGATCCCGCATCGGTTGAAAAATCGGCAGCGGGTGCATCGTGGAAAAAGGCCAACTGGCCCGTAACACCCCGAACCGATCTTGTCTCCGCGCTTGATGGCAATTGGGCCGAGGTCGAAAAGGCGATTGGCGATAAGCTCAAGGGCAAGGCCGACGCTGGCAAAGCCGGTGTGTCACCTGCGGATGTGCAACAAGCCACACGCGATTCCGTGCGCGCGTTGATGATGATCCGTGCCTATCGCATGCGCGGCCATCTTCATGCCGATCTTGATCCACTTCGTCTTGAGCCGGCAAAAGATCACGAAGAATTGCATCCGTCGTCTTATGGCTTCACCGAAGCCGATTGGGATCGCAAAATTTTTATCGACAATGTGCTTGGCCTTGAATTCGCGACCTTGCGCGAGATGCTCGCCATTCTGAAGCGAACTTATTGCTCCACCATCGGGTGGGAATTCCTGCACATCTCCAATCCCGCTGAGAAGGGCTGGATTCAGGCACGCATCGAAGGCCCCGATAAGGAAATCGCGTTCACACGCGAAGGCAAGCGCGCGATTTTGAATAAGCTCGTCG
This sequence comes from Alphaproteobacteria bacterium, assembly GCA_009921785.1. Lineage (GTDB taxonomy): Bacteria > Pseudomonadota > Alphaproteobacteria > Rhizobiales > Beijerinckiaceae > CAIUPE01. Next base: position 3,993 of record RFXE01000115.1, on the reverse strand, counting down.
AAGCCGAAGGATTTGAAAAATTTCTCGATGTGAAATTCACTGGCACCAAGCGCTTCGGTCTTGATGGTGGTGAATCGCTCGTGCCGGCACTTGAGCAAATCATCAAGCGCGGCGGTAATCTCGGCGTGCAGGAAATCGTGTTTGGCATGGCGCATCGCGGCCGTTTGAATGTGCTCACCCAAGTGATGGGCAAACCGCATCGCGCTTTGTTTCATGAATTCAAGGGCGGCTCATTTGCTCCCGCAGAAGTCGAAGGCTCGGGCGATGTGAAATATCATCTTGGTGCGTCATCGGACCGCAGCTTTGATGGCAATACGGTGCATCTCTCGCTCACGGCCAACCCGTCGCATCTTGAAATCGTTGATCCCGTCGTGCTTGGCAAAGTGCGCGCCAAGCAGGATCAATTGAATGATACGGCTGAACGCGTCAAAGTTTTGCCGCTTCTCATTCACGGCGACGCCGCTTTTGCGGGCCAAGGCGTTGTGGCGGAATGTTTGGGACTATCGGGATTGAAGGGTCATCGCACCGGCGGTTCGATTCACTTCATCATCAACAACCAGATCGGCTTTACGACCTATCCGCGTTTCTCGCGTTCGTCGCCCTATCCGTCTGATGTGGCGAAGATGATCGAAGCGCCAATCTTCCATGTGAATGGTGATGATCCCGAAGCGGTGGTGTTCGCGGTGAAGGTTGCTGTCGAATTCCGGCAGCAATTCCACAAGCCGGTCGTCATCGACATGTTCTGCTATCGCCGCTTTGGTCACAATGAAGGTGACGAGCCGAGCTTCACGCAACCGCTGATGTATAAAAAAATCCGTCAGCAGCCGACCACGCTCGAAATCTATTCGAAGAAATTGATTGCTGAAGGTGTTGTCACCGAAGGCGAAGTCGAAAAGATGAAATCCGACTGGCGCGCGCGCCTTGAGGCCGAGCATGAAGCCGGACAAGCCTATAAGCCGAATAAGGCCGATTGGCTTGATGGCCGTTGGGCCGGATTGAAAACGGCTCAAGCCACGCAAGATGATGCACGCCGTGGTGAAACAGGTGCGCCTTTGTCTCAACTCAAAGAGATCGGCGACAAGCTCACCACGATCCCTGCTGACTTCAACGCGCATAAAACAATCCAGCGTTTCATGGACAATCGTCGCAAGGCGGTTGAAACGGGCGAGGGTATTGATTGGGCAACAGCAGAAGCCTTTGCCTTCGCGCTCACCGTCAATGAAGGCGCGCGCGTGCGGATCTCCGGGCAAGATTGCGAGCGCGGTACCTTCTCGCAACGCCATTCGGTGTTGATCGACCAAGAGACTGAGCGGCGCTACAAGCCTTTGAGCAATATCCGCGAGGGTCAAGGCAAATACGAAGTCATCAATTCGATGTTGTCAGAAGAAGCCGTGCTCGGGTTCGAATATGGCTATTCGCTCTCGGAACCCAATGCGCTCACTCTGTGGGAAGCGCAGTTCGGCGATTTCGCCAATGGCGCACAGGTTTTGTTCGACCAGTTCATCTCTTCGGGCGAACGCAAATGGTTGCGCATGTCGGGTCTCGTTTGTCTTCTGCCGCATGGCTATGAAGGTCAGGGGCCGGAACATTCCTCCGCGCGTCTTGAGCGCTTCCTGCAAATGTGCGCGGAAGACAATATGCAGGTTGCCAATTGCACGACGCCGGCAAATTACTTCCACATTCTGCGTCGGCAGCTCAAACGCGAATTCCGCAAGCCGCTCATTTTGATGACGCCTAAATCTTTGTTGCGTCACAAGCGTGCGATTTCCCGTCTTGATGAAATGGCCGAGGGCACGAGCTTCCATCGTGTCCTGTGGGATGATGCGCAGATCCTCAAAAACGAGAAGATCAAACTCGCAAAAGACAATAAGGTCCGCCGTGTCGTGCTCTGCTCGGGCAAGGTCTATTATGATCTTTACGAAGAGCGTGAGAAGCGCGGCATTGATGACGTCTATCTTTTGCGCGTCGAACAGCTTTATCCGTTCCCGCTCAAAGCACTGGTCAATGAGCTCGGCCGTTTCAAAAACGCCGACATCGTCTGGTGTCAGGAAGAGCCGAAAAATATGGGCTCATGGACCTTCATCGAGCCTTATCTCTCCTGGGTGCTTGAGCAAACCGGATCAAAGGTGAAGCGGCCTCGTTATGCCGGCCGCCCCGCCTCCGCTGCCACAGCAACCGGTCTCATGTCTACGCATCTCGCACAGCTGCAAGCCTTCCTTGAAGAAGCCTTCGCAGCGTGAACAAAAATTGAATCTGTACAGCCAAGGAACTTATCATCATGGCCAGTGAAATCCGCGTCCCGACACTCGGCGAGTCCGTCTCCGAAGCCACGATCGGCAAATGGTTCAAGAAGCCCGGCGATGTCGTTAAGGCCGATGAGCCCGTGCTCGAGTTGGAAACCGACAAGGTCTCGCTCGAAGTCAACGCACCTGCAGCCGGCACACTTGCCGAGATCGTCGCGAAAGAAGGCGAGACGGTTGGCGTTGGCGCTTTGCTCGGCACCATCAGCGCAGGCGGAGCGGGCACAGCACCTGCTACACCTGCGGCAGCCGCATCAACACCTGCAAAAGAAAAACCAGTTGCAGCACCTGCACCTTCAGCCGTTGATCATGGTCCGGCTGTGTCGCGTCTCGCAGTAGAGAGCGGCGTGAACCCCTCAAGCGTCGCCGCATCGGGCAAGGATGGTCGTGTAACAAAAGGCGATATGCTCGCCGCTATCGCCACGGGCGCAGCACCTGCTGCCACAACGCCTGTCAGCGTCCGCGCGCCGTCAGGTGCCGATGATGCCTCACGCGAAGAGCGTGTGCGCATGACGAAGCTTCGTCAAACCATCGCGCGCCGTTTGAAGGATGCGCAAAACACGGCAGCGATGCTCACGACCTTCAACGAAGTTGACATGACCGAGGTCATGGCACTGCGTAACCGTTACAAGGACGTGTTTGAAAAGAAGCACGGCGTAAAGCTCGGCTTTATGAGCTTCTTCGTCAAAGCTTGCACGCAAGCGTTAAAAGAACTCCCCGCTGTGAATGCGGAGATCGACGGCACCGATCTTGTTTATAAAAATTATTATCATGTCGGCATTGCTGTTGGCACGGATAAGGGTCTTGTTGTGCCCGTCGTGCGCGAGGCCGATCAGATGGGTCTGGCGACGATTGAAAAAACAATCGCCGATTTCGGCAAGCGCGCTCGTGACGGCGCCCTCAAGATCGAAGAGATGCAAGGGGGCACTTTCACCATCACCAATGGCGGTATTTATGGCTCGCTGATGTCGACGCCGATTTTGAATGCGCCTCAGTCAGGCATTCTCGGCATGCACAAAATTCAGGAACGTCCGATGGTTGTCGGCGGCAAGGTTGAAGTGCGCCCGATGATGTATCTCGCGCTCTCATACGATCACCGCATTGTGGACGGCAAAGAGGCCGTCACCTTCCTTGTGCGTGTAAAGGAAGCGCTTGAAGATCCCGCGCGCCTCGTGCTCGATCTCTAACCGTCGAATTTAAGTTTTCAAAAGCCGGAGGCTTTCATGTCTTATGATCTTGTTGTGATTGGCTCCGGCCCGGGTGGTTATGTGTGCGCGATCCGTGCTGCACAATTAGGCCTCAAAACCGCAATCGTCGAAAAGCGTGCGAGCTTTGGCGGCACCTGCCTCAATATTGGCTGCATTCCGTCAAAGGCTTTGTTGCACGCGTCTGAAATGTTCGAGGAAGCGGGTCACGGCATGGCGTCACTCGGCGTCAAGATCGGCAAGCCCACGCTCGATCTCAAAGCGATGATGAAACACAAGTCCGAAACGGTTGATGCCAATGTGCAAGGCGTCGCGTTTTTGCTCAAGAAGAACAAGGTCGACACGTTCATCGGATCAGGCGCGATTGCCGGTGCGGGCAAAGTCACGGTGACGAAAGCCGATGGCAAAGTCGAAACAATCGAAACAAAAAACATCGTCATTGCCACGGGCTCTGAATCGGCGCCGCTTCCCGGTGTAACGATTGATGA
>RFXE01000114.1 GCA_009921785.1 Alphaproteobacteria bacterium | reverse complement strand
ATCACGCAGCGGAAATATGATCCGATTGCGAAGAAGCATGTCGAGTTCAAGGAAACCAAGATCAAGTAACACTGGCTTGATTGATCTCGTGCGAAAGCCGCCTTCGGGCGGCTTTTTTGTTTTTAGAACTCAATGTGTTGAATCTGTTCATTCAGATAAAAATTGAACAATAAAACGGCGCGCGTTACGAGGCCGGACCGGCATAAGCCTTCACGGTTTCGATGAATTTTCCAATTGAAATGGGCTTTGAAAGATAGGCCTCGCAGCCTTTCGAACGGATACGTTCCTCATCACCCTTCATCGCAAAAGCAGTGACGGCGACGATAGGAATGGCTTTTAATTCTTCATCCGCTTTCATCCATTGGATGATCACTTCGCCCGACACTTCCGGTAACTGGATGTCCATCAGCACCAATGACGGATTGTGAGCGCGGGCAAGCTCCATAGCCTCGGTGCCGCTGGCGGTGGACACAACCTGATAGCCATGCGCTTCGAGCAAATCGGTGAAGAGCTTCATATTGAGCTCATTATCTTCGACGATGAGAACCGTCTTGGCCATTGACGTATTGTTCCTGCGCAAACCCCTGAATTCTTGCTATTAAACGCGAGGAAAGGCCGAGTCGGCAAATGCACGGCACCACAGGGACGTATTAAACCGATGAAAAGCTCCGCCCCGCATGATTCTGAAGGCCTCGCGATCACCGCGCTTCTCTTTATTGCTTCGGAGACGGAGACCCTCTCGCGCTTTATGGAGCTCACTGGCATCGACCCGGGCGATATACGCGCTTCTGCCCAAGATAAGCGCTTCCTCTTAGCCGTCCTCGATTTCCTGATGGCGGATGAGCCGCTCCTCTTGGCCTTTGCCGCGTCCGAAAATCTAAGGCCAGAGGTGATCGTGGCCGCGCACGGCAAGCTGCAAAGAGCGGTTGATCCCGCGCATGAGGCCTATTGAGTTTTGCCCGTTACGGACAAGGCGTCTCGGCTTTTGACTCTAGCGCTACGAGCTGCCCCTTCAAACTGAAACTCAGATAATCCAGTCTTATGGCAGCTGAAACGCCGTTATCCAGAAGATCCATCGACACACGATAAGTCGGTTCATCGACCGGGTGTTTACCCGCCTCGAAATATGAAATCTCGACCGGCCAAGCCTCTGTAACGCGCATGCCGGCTTTTTCGAGAAGGGCCTTGTCATCACCAGCAGGTGCGCGTGACTTACCAATAACGGCAAAGGTTTCAGGCGCTGATTGGCCTTCATCCGCACCATCATAAACTTGCAGGGACGAGATTGTTTTGCCCGCTTTCGCGGCATCAATTAGCGCGCGATAATGTTCGCCCGGATAAAGCGTCGATGCAGGAAATGACAAAACAGATTTGATGGGTGATGAGAGACGCACATCGATACCTGCATCTTTGCGCGTCGCTACGCCCGATGTTTGAACAGCGGGTGCGCTGCCCACCCGGTTCAACACCGAAAAGCGCATTGTCTTTCCGTCGGGCTCTTCAGTGGTCATGGATTGACTATCAACAACCCGGGTGCCTGTCTCACCGCCCGCAAGCACGACAAGCTGGCGGAAGGTTTGCACGACGCCCGCGCAGGGCCCGCTTTCCAATTCGAAAACGATGCGCCCTTGTGCAGAATCAATACCCGCCGAGCCTTGGACACGATCAAGGACGAGATCATAAACCGCGCGATGCGGCGCAAGCACCGTCGGGGCAGCCTCAGCGAAGTGTCCCCCCAAAACCACGGCCAAAAAGCAGGCTCCGAAGAAGAGACCTTTAGACCGAGGCCCTATGACGCGTGTGTGATTGTATTTTTTCATCTTGCTCTTCTTAAGTGAGCGCGCGAAACCAAAGATCAGAACAGCACACTAACATCCGGAGATACACTATGAGCGTCGAATCCACTCTGGCATCCCACGGCATCAGGCTACCGGAAGCGGCAGCGCCTGTCGCCAATTATGTTCCTGCGGTCATTACCGGATCCCTTCTCTTCATTTCGGGCCAACTCTGCCTCCAGAACGGTACTGTTCAGCCTGCTCACAAAGGCAAGCTCGGTGCCGCGATCTCGATTGAAGCCGGACAAGAAGCCGCGCGCCTTTGCGCCATCAATCTTCTCGCCCAAGCCAAAACCGCATTGGGTGACCTTGATCGTATTAAACGTTGTGTGCGGCTTGGTGGTTTCATCAATGCCACTCCTGATTTCGGACCCTTGCCGCAGGTGATGAATGGCGCATCTGATCTGATGGTGCTCGCGCTCGGCGACAAGGGCCGCCATGCCCGCACGACAATCGGCGTGGCACAATTGCCGCTTGATGCCGCCGTTGAGGTGGAAGCCGTTTTCGAGATCGCATAATGGCCGCACCGCATTGGTTGACCGCAAAGCCGATTGCCCATCGCGGGCTTCATGATCGCGCCGCAGGACTTATTGAGAATACGCTCTCTGCCGCGCGCGCTGCGATTGAAAAAGGCTTTGCCATCGAATGTGATGTGCAGCTTTCAAGCGATGGTGAGGTGTTTGTTTTTCATGATGATCACCTTGATCGTCTAACGACATCATCGGGTGATTTTAAAAAACATTCAGCCCGAGAAATTGCATCTTTGACGCTAAAAGATACAGAGGATCGCATTCCGACATTGCGTGAATTTCTTGATACGCTCTCCGGACGCGTGCCGCTTATTTGCGAGATCAAGAGCCGCTTTGACGGATCAATTGACGCCGTGCGTGGCGTGGCAGAGATTCTTAAATCCTATCAAGGTCCGGTAGCGCTAAAAAGCTTCGATCCGATCATGGTTGAAGCGATGGTTCATCTCGCTCCCGAACGTCCGCGCGGATTTATCGGTGAGAGTATCTATGATGATTCCGAATGGGATTTTCTCTCCGCACAGCAAAAACATGATTTTGCATCGCTTAAAACCTTCAACGCTATGAAGCCTGATTTTCTGTCCTGGTATATCAAGGACGTTGATCACGCTTCCCCGCAAATGATTCGTGAACAATTTGGGTTGCCGGTGATGACGTGGACCGTGCGCACCGCTGATCAGTTTGAAAAAGCGCGTCGCTATGCTGATCAAATCGTATTCGAAGGATTTAGTCCCTGACATCTTCGGATCAAAACATGGCTCTGACGATCACACTGGCGCAAAGTCTCAAAGAGATTGATGCTGCGTCCTGGGATCGGTGCGCGAGAGGAACGCCTGACGAAAAAGGCGAAACCGATAATCCCTTTCTTCGCCATGCCTTTCTCTTGGCGCTTGAAGAATCTCAATCAGCTGTAGCCGAAACAGGCTGGGGTGGCGCGCATCTCTTGATGCATAATGATAAGAATGAATTGATGGGGGCTGTTCCCGCTTATCTCAAAAGCCATTCACGCGGCGAATATGTTTTTGACCATGCGTGGGCTGACGCCTATCGCCGTATCGGCGGTAATTATTATCCCAAGCTACAAGTCTCTGTGCCCTTCACGCCCGTAACAGGCCCGCGGCTTTTGGTTGCGCCCTCCGATCATCAATTAGAATTGAAATTTGAACTCGCCAAAGCATTGAAATCAGTTGCAACGAAAACCGGCGCTTCGTCTGTACACGCTACATTCGTTACCGAAGACGATCTCACAGTCTTTTCTGAGAACGCCTATCTCGAAAGATTAGATCAACAATTTCATTGGTTAAACGACAGTTACGAGTCCTTTGACGATTTCTTGGCGAGCCTCTCCTCACGAAAAAGAAAATCGATCAGGCGCGAAAGACGCGATGCGTTGAGCGCCGGAATCAGTATGGAATGGATCACCGGATCCGATCTCAAAGAACATCATTGGGATTCTTTCTTTGAGTTTTATATCGACACGGGATCGCGTAAATGGGGAAGCCCCTATCTCACGCGCGAATTTTTCTCGATGATCGGTGAAAGCATGGCCAATAAGATCGTGTTGATCATGGCCAAGCGCGCTGGACGCTATATCGCTGGCGCGATTAATTTTATCGGCTCAAAAACACTCTATGGGCGCAATTGGGGCGCGATTGAACATCATCCTTTTTTGCATTTCGAAACCTGTTACTATCAAGCCATGGATTTTGCGATTGCCCATAAACTCACTTCCGTTGAGGCTGGGGCGCAAGGCGAACATAAGCTCGCGCGCGGCTATCGCCCGGTCATTATGAGATCGGCGCATTTTTTGCGCGATCCCGGTCTTCATGAAGCGGTGGCAAATTATCTCGAAGAAGAACGTGCTTATGTTGAACGTCTTGGCGGTGTCTTGACCGAACACTTGCCTTTCCGCAAACATTCACAATTCAATAATGCCGATCAAAATTCGCAAAGGGATGACGACGATGATTTATGATCAAAATAATATTTTTGCGAAAATTCTACGTGGTGAAATGCCGTGTGAAAAACTTTATGAAGATGACCATACGCTCGCATTCATGGATATCATGCCGCAAGCCGATGGCCATTGCCTCGTGATTCCTAAAAATCCCTCGACCGGTTTGATGGACGCTGACCCGCAGGTCTTCGCTTCGCTTTTTTCAACGGTTCAAAAAATTGCACGCGCGGCGCAAGATGGCATGCAAGCAGACGGCGTAACAATCATGCAATTTAATGGAGCGGCTGCGGGGCAAACCGTTTTCCATCTCCATGTCCACATTCTACCGCGCAAAGACGGCGTGCCGCTCAAGGCCCATTCCGGCCAAATGGAAAAATCTGAAATCATCAAAGCGAATGCTGAAAAAATCCGATCCGCGATAAGTTCATAAAGACATCACTGACCGGTGATCATGCGGGCAAGTGGCGTATCGGCTACCTGTTTCCAAATCATCATCGCACCATAAAGAAGAGCGACGAGCGTCGCCGGAACAACAAGCCACGCGACAGCATTCTCATAACGCAACCGCGCACGATAACGATCCATACGGCGTTGTCGGCTTGTTCTCACCGGTGAACACTCCTCTTACACAAAGGTCAAATCAAAGCGGGACCTTTGGCACAGAGCGCACAGGTTTAGCGACCACTTTACGGGACGGTGACTTCTTGCCGGTTTTGGCTTTCGCATCCGCAACCGCTTTTTCGGGTTTCGGGGTCACTGGGCCTTCGAGATAAACAAAGCCAAGCTTCTTATCTTTCTCTTCGCCCTCAACAACGACACGAACGCCACCGCCCTGCTTCAATTTGCCGAACAGCAATTCATCGGCAAGCGGTTGTTTGATGGCGGATTGAATGAGACGTGCCATCGGCCGCGCGCCCATGGTTTCATCATAACCATGATCGACGAGCCAGACTCGTGCCTCATCTGACAATTCAATCGTGACATTGCGATCAGCCAATTGTGCTTCAAGCTGCAATACGAATTTGTCGACCACTTTGCCAACCACTTCTTTCGGCAGTTGTGCGAAGGAAATAATTTGATCGAGACGATTGCGGAACTCGGGCGCAAAGAGACGATTGATCGCTTCCTGATCATCACCCTCGCGTTTTGTTCTCGTAAATCCAAATGCAGCTTTGGCGAGATCGGCAGCCCCGGCATTCGTTGTCATAATCAGGATCACATTACGAAAATCAACCGTCTTGCCATGATGATCGGTGAGCTTGCCGTGATCCATGACCTGCAAAAGAATATTGAAGAGATCCGGATGCGCCTTTTCGATTTCATCTAGCAACAAGACACAATGCGGATGCTGATCAACGGCATCGGTCAAAAGGCCACCTTGATCAAAGCCAACATAACCGGGAGGCGCGCCAATCAAACGTGAAATCGCATGACGCTCCATATATTCGGACATGTCGAAACGCTTGATTTCGACACCCAATGACGAGGCAAGTTGACGCGCCACTTCGGTTTTACCCACACCGGTTGGACCCGCAAAAAGATAACAGCCAATCGGCTTTTCGGGATCACGCAAACCGGCACGCGCCAATTTGATTGCAGAAGTCAGTGCCGAGATCGCTTGATCCTGCCCATAGACAACGCGCTTCAATGTT
>RFXE01000113.1 GCA_009921785.1 Alphaproteobacteria bacterium | reverse complement strand
CATAAAGGTTTCGAATTCTGCTTGTTTGATGGCACGATAAGTGGACACGAAGCCCTTGCCAAAAATGCTCGAAATTTCTTCAGATTCGCTGAAGAGTTCCAGCGCTTCGAGAAGTCCGCGCGGCAAATCATAAGGAAGATCATAGGCGGACCCTTCAATCGGATCAGACGGCTTTAAACCCTCCGTCATGCCGAGATAACCGCAAGCGAGCGACGCCGCGATCGCAAGATAGGGATTGGCATCCGATGACGGAATGCGATTTTCAATGCGGCGTGATTCTGGTGTCGAATTCGGAACACGCAATCCCACAGTGCGGTTGTCATACCCCCAATTCACATTGATCGGCGCAATCGATTTACGCAGCAAGCGACGGTAGGAATTCACGTAAGGCGCCATGATGCACATGACGGCGGGAAGATATTTTTGTTGCCCGCCGAGAAAAGCAAAAAAAGCTTCCGTCGGTTTGCCATCTTTGCCGGAGAAGATATTTTTGCCCGTCTTTGTATCAACAACCGATTGATGGATATGCATGGCCGAGCCCGGCTCATTAGCAATCGGTTTCGCCATGAACGTAGCATACATATTATGTTTGAGCGCCGCTTCACGGATGGTGCGTTTGAACAGAAACACCTGATCGGCAAGCTCAAGCGGATCGCCATGACGCAGATTGATTTCCATCTGCGCGGCACCCTCTTCATGAATCAACGTATCAATTTCGAGCCCTTGCGCGGCGGAGAAATCATAAATGTCATCGAAGAGATCATCGAATTCATTTACGGCGGCGAGCGAATAAGATTGACGCCCTGTCTCCGCGCGGCCTGACCGGCCAACCGGTGGTTTTAACGGATAATCAGGATCCTGATTGCGCTCAACAAGATAGAATTCGAGTTCGGGCGCAACAATCGGCTTCCAACCCTTTGCGCGATATAATCCCATGACCGCTCGAAGTAATTGTCGCGGGGCAATATCAACCGGGCGACCATCCTGATGATAAGCGTCATGTATGATCTGTGCGGTCGGGTCAGACGCCCAGGGCACAACACAAAGCGTGGAGCAATCCGGCTCAAGCAGAATGTCACCATCTCCCGCATCAGACGGAAAATTATCTGTATCGTCGGGATATTCTCCGGTGATGGTTTGCAGGAAAATTGAAGCGGGTAACGCCATGCGCGGCGCGTCGGTAAATTTACCGACCGGCATCATTTTACCACGCGCAACGCCCGCCATATCCGGCACGATGCATTCGATATCTTCGAGTGCCCGCGTTTCCAGCCATTTTGCGGCCGCCGAAAGCCCCTCCGCGCCCCGAATTGGCGAGGGAGCTGATTTCTTCTTGGCCATGATCACACATCGGGCGCCCGAGAGGGCCTGCCCGCCCTTGTTAAGCCGGTCAAACCGGTCCCGCTCCGAAGGAGCAAGCCCCGGGACAGCCATCCTGATGAATATTTTGACGATATTTTGAACAACCGCAAGCCGCCTTTTCCCCAATTGTCTCCTTGGCTTCAGGTGGGGACTGTCTTCCGGGTGAAAAACTGCTTTTCTTGTGAGGCATGAAGGGCTTTACTGGCCTCATCCGCAATCGGGGACTCAACGCACCGAAATAGCGGGAACGACAAAGCCAGGCCCGTTTTGCAACGCGCCGCCGAGCATAAGAGGTTTCGCATGACGATGAAAATCAAAACAGGATTACTGGCCGCGCTCGCTCTCGGCGCAATGACTGCGGTAGGTGTTGCCGCTGATCGTGTCGTGAATGTTTACAATTGGTCAGATTATATCGACCCGTCGATCCTTGAGGACTTCACCAAGGAGACCGGAATCAAGGTCAAATATGACGTTTTTGACTCAAATGATTTGCTTGAGACAAAATTGCTCGCCGGTAAAACTGGATATGATGTCGTTGTTCCATCCGCAAATTTTCTCGGCCGCCAAATTGACGCTGGCGTTTTCGTCAAGCTCGACAAATCAAAACTGCCTGGTCTTTCCCATGCTTGGCCCGAAGTTTCAAAGCGTCTGGCTGCCTTTGATCCGGGCAATCAATATGCCGTCAATTACATGTGGGGCACTACGGGCATCGGCTACAATGTAAACAAGATCAAAGAGCGCATGCCTGATGCACCGCTTGATTCATGGCGTATGGTTTTCGATCCTGAAGTGATTTCAAAATTTAAAGATTGCGGCGTAATGTTCCTCGATGCGCCGGACGAAGTGATCCCCGCCGCGTTGAACTATCTTGGCAAGAATCCGAATTCACGCGCGCCAGAAGATTTTGCTGCCGCTGAAGAGCTTCTCAAAAAGGTTCGTCCTTTCGTCAAGAAATTCCACTCCTCTGAATATATCAATGCACTGGCAAATGGTGACGCGTGCCTTGTGATTGGTTGGTCGGGCGATATTAAGCAAGCTGCAAGTCGCGCGGAAGAAAAGAGCAAGACGATAAAGGACCCGAAGAAGAAGGTTGAAGTTGGCTATACCATTCCGAAGGAAGGTGCCGGCACCTTCTATGACAATCTCACAATTCCGAAAGATGCAAAAAATATTGATGAGGCCTATGCCTTCATTGATTATCTCTTGCGTCCGGAAGTGATTGCGAAAGCGTCGAATGAAATTTCCTATGCGAATGGCAATATCGACTCGCAAGCTTTTATCAAAAAGGAAATCCTCGAAGACCGCAGCATCTTCCCGGATGAGGCGACGATGGCAAAGCTCTTCACTGTTTTGCCGCTTGATCAAAAGGCACAACGCGAGTCGACCAAAATCTGGCGCGACATCAAGCGCAAGGGATAATTCAAAAATCAGTAAGGCCCGGTGTAACAACCGGGCCTTTTTCTTACCCTTAAACGGCTCTTTAGGCCGATCAAATTTGAAGCGAGAGTGATCTATGTCGGCAAAGACACTTGGGCCTGTGCGGCGAAAATTTGCCCCTTGGGATGATCCGTCTTCAAAACCTCTTATAGAAATTCGACAGGTCACAAAAAATTTCGGTTCCTTCACCGCCGTTGATGACGTGTCTTTGAATATTTACGAGCGTGAATTTTTCGCGTTGCTAGGCCCCTCAGGGTGCGGCAAGACAACCTTGATGCGCATGCTTGCGGGCTTTGAGGAGCCGAGCGCCGGTCAAATTATCATTGGTGGACAGGATATGGCAGGCATTCCGCCCCACAAGCGGCCTGTGAATATGATGTTTCAATCCTATGCTTTGTTTCCGCATATGAATGTTGAAAAGAATATCGCCTTCGGTCTCGAGATGGACAAATTACCAAAGGGCGAGATTGCCGCGCGCGTCCAAGAAATGCTCAAACTCGTCAAGCTTGAACAATTCGCGCATCGCAAACCACATCAACTTTCGGGTGGGCAACGTCAACGTGTGGCTCTTGCCCGCGCCATCGCCAAACGACCGAAAGTTTTGTTGCTTGATGAGCCGCTTGGTGCGCTCGACAAAAAGCTACGCGAAGAAACACAATTCGAATTGCTTGATCTGCAAATGCAACTCGGCATGACCTTTGTCATTGTTACACATGATCAAGACGAAGCCATGACGATGGCGGATCGCATTGCGGTGATGGATAAGGGTCAATTCGTACAAATCTCACCACCTGCCGAACTCTATGAACATCCGCAGACCAAATATGTTGCGGACTTCATCGGTGACATCAACTTGCTTGAAGGCCGCGTGACCAAGAACGAGCGCGGCCGTATCACGCTCGATAGCGATGTCACGGGCGGTGTAATTGATGTGCATGCTGACTCAAGCGCAGGAGCAGGTGACAAAGCGTGGTTTGCTTTGCGCCCTGAAAAGGCTGCCATCTCGCTCTTGCCGCCTAATGATCCGCAGACCAATTGTGCGCATGGCACAGTGTGGGACATCGGCTATGTTGGCGATATTTCGGTCTATCATGTTCGGCTTGATCAAGGCGGCTCAATGCGCGCCTCAATTGCGAATACAAGCCGCGTCGTGGAAAGACCCATCACGTGGGAGGATAAAGTCTATCTCACCTGGACGCCGGATTCCGGCGTCGTTCTGACGAAGTGAGTGTGGTCATGTTTGCTCGCGGAAACCAACGTTGGATTGTCACCGCCATTCCCTATGCGTGGATGTTGGTGTTTTTTCTCGTGCCGTTTTTGATCGTCCTCAAAATTTCTTTCTCATCAACCGAGATTGCCCAACCGCCCTACTCTCCGACTTTTGATCTCATCAATGATGTTTGGGTCGATACGCTTGAGAAACTTCAGGCACTGCAATTTGATAATTACAAGCGGCTCTTCACGGATTCCATTTACGTTGAATCCTATCTCTCGAGTCTCTGGATTGCGGGCACATCAACGCTGATGATGTTATTTCTCGCCTATCCGATTGCTTATGGTATGGCGCGGGCGCCGAAATCCATTCGCCCGACGCTTGTAATGATGGTGATCCTGCCGTTCTGGACAAGCTTTCTGATCCGTATCTATGCGTGGATTTCGATTTTATCCGAGGAGGGCCTGCTCAATTCTCTTCTGGTGAGTTTGGGTATCATTGATGAGCCGATGCAGATCCTCTCAACAAACACAGCGGTCTATATCGGTATTCTCTATTCCTATCTCCCCTTCATGGTATTGCCGCTTTATTCGGCGCTTGAAAAAATGGATGATAGCCTCATCGAGGCCGCAAAAGATTTGGGCTGCACTCAGTTTCAAGCCTTTTGGCGCGTGACATTTCCGCTTTCGATCCCCGGTGTGATTGCTGGCTGTTTTCTCGTGTTTATTCCGGCGGTCGGCGAATTTGTGATTCCTGATCTTCTGGGCGGATCGGAAACGCTGATGATCGGCAAGACGATGTGGGAAGAGTTTTTCAACAATCGCGATTGGCCCGCAGCTTCAGCCGTAGCCGTTGCGCTTCTGATTGTCCTGATGATTCCAATCGTGATCTTTCAGTCGAATGAAGCACGCCAACAGGAGATGCGCTGATGAAACGCCTCTCCGCCTTCAATGTTGTTTCCCTGACGCTCGGCTTTTCATTTCTTTATCTGCCGATTGTGCTTTTGATCCTCTATTCGTTCAACGCCGGACGCTCGGTGGCGGTTTGGGGGGGCTGGTCGACGAAATGGTATGGATCGGTCTTCGAGAACGACCAATTGCTTGACGCGGCATGGGTGACGCTGCAAGTGGGCGTTCTTTCCGCGAGCGTCGCAACGGTTTTGGGAACACTCGCCGCTTTGGCGCTGGCGCGCTATGGCCGTTTTCGTGGACGCACTTTGTTCTCAGCCATGGTTTACGCGCCTTTGGTGATGCCGGAAGTGATTACGGGTCTCTCTTTGTTGTTGCTCTTCGTCGCCGTCAATCTCGATCGCGGGTTCTGGACGATTGTGCTCTCCCACATCACCTTCACAATGTGCTTCGTGGCGGTTGTCGTGCAATCACGCCTTGCGAGTTTTGATCGCTCGGTTGAAGAAGCGGCGATGGACTTGGGCTGCACGCCCTTCGTGACGTTTTTCCGCATCACGCTGCCGATCATTTTGCCCGCCGTAATCTCGGGTTGGATGCTTGCTTTCACCTTGTCGCTTGATGATCTGGTGATTGCGAGTTTCACCACGGGGCCCGGTGCCACGACTCTGCCGATGAAAATCTATTCGGATGTGCGCCTTGGGGTGAAGCCGGAAATCAACGCGGTGTGCTCGCTGATGGTGGGTGTGGTGACGATTGCGGTGGTGATTGCGTCGATCATGACCAAGCGCCAAGAAGTTGAGCGTGAACGCGCAGAACGCGCCGCGCTTGCCGGACGCTAAGCATCATGGCCCGCAATCCAACATTTCTTGATCTCACAACACCGATTGCCCTTGATACGCCGGTTAAGGCCAACCGTCTCACCCGCGGCACCCCGCAAACAGGTGTGCTGGTGGGCACCGAAAACACGACCAAGAAATTCCATACGGGACAATGGCGCGCGGAACCCGGGGCGTGGCGCGTGTCCTATGACGAGGAAGAACTCTGCGTGATC
>RFXE01000112.1 GCA_009921785.1 Alphaproteobacteria bacterium | reverse complement strand
TCGGCTGGCGACGCCATTCTCGACTGATAAACGCAATCGCCGTTCTGACCCGATCATAATCGGCAGAGTGGGGCTCATGGTCGAGATCCATTGAAGCAATGTCTTGAAGCATGGGCCTTTTCCGTCCGTAATCTGCAGAGTTGCCCTAACTTAAGCGCCGAAGACGCGGCCAGACACCCGTTTCCGATGATTACTATAGATTCAATTCTCTAAATCTATTCGCCCGAGGCGAAGACAGGACCTGATTTCGCTTGGCTTAGTGCGGATGACAGCGCGGAATAGAGTTTCTGCTTATCATCAGGCCCCAAATCTTGTCCGATCAGCAAAGAGGTTCCGCGCGAGAACACTCATGGCGATCCGCATGTAATTTTGTCCAAATTGGATTGAAGCGCCATTCCTCTGGTGGACCCTGCGGACGTTTCCGCCGGACATGCAGCTCAAGGGGCGTCAGTGCTAATTCTTCCGTCATCTCGGACGCTTTGAAACTGGCGCGAAAGGCGAAGGCCAAAAGCGCGACATCAAGTCCATAAAATCCCGCGACGGGCCAAAAGCCGAGAATGACGAAGGGAAGAGCGGCAACGAGACTGGCAATCCCGACACAGATCACAACCAACCATAAGCCGCGCGGCGTTAAAGACCGGTGCGGCCTTAACGTGACAAAAAGCAGGGACTGATCCGGACCGAGGCTCATAGGTCACAACTGTGTGCTTGTGAGAAACAGGAAGAGCAAACTATATTTATCCCCGCATGACAAGAAAGCCGCTCCCCAAAAAATCATCTCCTGGACGGGACGCAAAAACGTCCCCCGCACAGAAAGTCGTGACCAAAAAGCCAACGGCTAAAAAACCGCGGGACCGGATCAAAGCGCTTAACCCTTCAGATGTCGAAGAGGTGTTCCGTCGTTTTCATGATATCGAACCGGAGCCCAAAGGCGAGCTTGAGCATGTCAATGCCTATACATTGCTCGTTGCTGTTGTGCTGTCGGCCCAAGCGACGGATGCGGGCGTAAATAAAGCCACACGCGCTTTGTTTAAGCGGGTTGATAATCCAAAAAAAATGGTAGCGCTCGGCGAAGAAAAACTGCGCGATTATATCAAAACTATCGGTCTGTTTCGGACCAAAGCAAAAAATGTCATAGCGCTTTCTGAAGCACTTTTGCGTGATCATAAGGGCGAAGTGCCTGATGATCGGGATGCGTTGCAAAAATTACCCGGCGTGGGACGCAAAACGGCGAATGTTGTTTTGAACATGGCCTTTGGCCATCCGACCATGGCGGTCGATACGCATGTGTTTCGCGTCTCTAATCGTCTTCCTTTAGCCCTTGGCAAAACACCTGAGGCGGTTGAAGCGGGGTTGGAAAAAATTATCCCCGCGCAATACGGCCTTCACGCGCATCATTGGCTGATTTTGCATGGCCGCTATTTGTGCAAAGCGCGCAAGCCTGAATGTTGGCGCTGTCCGATTGCTGATCTCTGTCGGTTTGAACCGAAGTTGCAACCGAATGGTTGATGAGTGATACGACCCGAAAAAGAATGACGAAACCACGAGAGTGGAAGGAATGGAGATGATTTCATTTCATTCCGCACACTAGATTGGACGACAATAAAGAATTCTCTATAAACGCGTCCTCATCACCGCGCGTCATTTTATGACACGCTTTAGTATATTGCCTTCTGCCGTGATCTGACATTCACCAGTATCATCCGGTGTCATTCGTGTCCAAAACGCAACAGGTATCGAACCGACATATGTTAATTTATCGTGAGGAATATTTTTCAACTCTTGTAATCCAAGAGTAAGTACATTTTCTGCAATGATTTTAACAGGAGAATTTGGAACCTTTTCTGAAATGTCGATCATATGAGTAATAACAATTGCGTTCATACTTCTGTTTGGCATGACCTGCCAAAATTCTCTTATCAAACTAATGGCAGTATCGGTCAGAGTAATTTTTTGGGGATGCACATAAAGCGCATTGAGCTCGTTTAATTCGGACATCGTCATATCCATTTCATGTAAGTTATAAAAAGGAAAAGAGACAGCCCAGGTAGACTCAACCGAAAACGAGAAGTCCGGCAAGCCCGGCAGCACCGATGATAATCCGCCACCAGGCAAAGACGGCAAAGCCGTGTCGTGCGACATAACGCAACAAGCTTGTCACAACGATCACCGATGGCAATCAAGCTCGTTCCTGTGAGGGTTAGATCCTTATAGCTTTTCATCAGATCATAAGCGAAGGCACCAACCATTGTCGGGATCGCGAGAAAGAATGAAAATTCGGCGGCCGCTCTTTTATCGGCACCGAGCGCCATAGCGCCCACAATCGTTGCGCCGGAACGGGACACGCCCGGGATCATCGCGATACATTGAATGATACCAATTTTAAATGCCATGCTCAGCGGAAAGCGCGTGGCATCATGATGTTTGCGCTCGAGCGGCAATTCATCAACGAGAAGAAGAATAAATCCACCAGCGATCAAGGCTATGCACACAATCAAAGGATTGAACAACACACCTTTGATAAATCCGTGAAGCAAGGCTCCGACAACAGCGGCTGGTAAAAATGCGAGCAAGATTCCGAATATGAAGTTGCGCGCTTGTTTATCGCGCGCGGAGGCGAGCAGGATCTGTAACAGACGTTTCACATAAACAAGGACGAGCGCCAAAATCGAACCAAGCTGGACAAGCACAGTAAACGTCTTATCGAGCGTGGCATCTTCGAAATTCAGACCAAGAAAATGTTCCGCAAGAAGGAGATGGCCTGTTGAAGATACGGGGAGATATTCGGTGAGCCCCTCGATGATTCCGAGGATGACGGCTTTCAAGGTCATAGCGTCCATGGCAGGCCCGAATCATATTGTTTCGCGTTGATCACGGTTCTATACGGGTCCGAGTTGCGCCGCCAACCCGAATCGACCTTTGCGTCGAATTTAGGGGCGGCATGGGTTAACTCCGATGCTTGGCCATTGGATGCAAGTGGATTTCGTAAGTTTCATGACCACGCTTTATCACGCCGCCTTTTGTCCCCAGTCTCGCTTCGTGCGGTTGGTTTTGGGCGAATTGGGAATTACCCCGACATTGATTGAGGAGCGGGTGTGGGAACGTCGCCGCGAATTTATGGCGCTCAATCCGGCCGGCACAACGCCCGTCTTCTTGGAACAAGAGGATTTGCCGCTACCGGGCGCAGGCGTCATTGCCGAATATCTCGATGAAACCCGGGGCCTCGGCATGGGCGACCGCCGTCTTTTGCCGGACCAACCCGCGGAGCGCGCCGAAGTGCGCCGGTTGCTCGATTGGTTCAATGGCAAACTGTTCGATGAAGTTACCGGCTATCTTCAGCATGAAAAGATCACCAAGCGCTTCATGTCGGCCGAGCAGGGCGGCGGGGGTCCGGATATGACGCCCATTCGCGCCGCGCGAAACAATATCCGCTATCACCTCGCTTATATCGATTACCTCATGGCGGAGCGGAATTGGCTCGCCGGACCGAAAATGACTTATGCCGATCTCGCCGCCGCGGCGCAGATTTCGGTGGCCGATTATCTTGGCGATGTGCCTTGGTCCACTCATGAGCCGGCAAAGCTCTGGTATCAAAAAGTCAAATCGCGCCCCGCTTTCCGGCCGCTTCTCGCTGATCGCGTGCCCGGTATGGATCCGTCGGCGCATTATGCGGATCTCGATTTCTGAGCCCCGCTGATTTCAAAACGGCACTCGCCGCCGAAGCTGAAGCTGAAGGCTTTGATGCCTTCGGCATAACCTCGCCCCATTCTATTCCGGATGCCGAGATCCGCTTACGCGCGTGGCTCGAAGCGGGATTTCACGGCTCCATGACATGGATGGAAGAACGTGTGAATGAACGCGCGCATCCCGCAAGTCTCTGGCCTGATGTTAAATCCATCGTGATGCTGGGTATGAGTTATGCGCCCGATGATGATGTCCTTGATGATCTTCAGCATAAAGATCGAGGCACGATAACCGCCTATGCACGGTCGCGTGATTATCATGATGTCATCAAATCAAAATTGAAACGGCTCGCACGTTTTATTATAGACACGAAAACAAAAGCCGAAAAAATTTCAGGTGAACATAAGACCGCCGAAGTCAAAGTCTTTGTTGATACCGCACCGGTGATGGAGAAAGCGCTGGCTCACGCCGCAGGACTCGGATGGCAAGGCAAACACACGGTACTTGTTTCGCGTGCGCAAGGGTCTTGGACCTTTCTCGGTGCCATTTACACGAATTTCGAATTGCCCGCTGATTCAAAAAGCGCCGATCATTGTGGCACCTGCACGCGGTGTCTATCGATTTGTCCGACCGATGCGTTTCCGGCACCCTATCAACTCGATTCAAATAAATGCATCGCCTATCTCACAATTGAACATAAGGGCCCAATTGATCGTGCATTGCGCTCAAAAATCGGAAATCGTATTTTCGGCTGTGATGATTGCCTCGCAGTGTGTCCTTGGAATCGCTTTGCGCAGATGTCATCCGCGCTGCGCCCCTATCTGCGGTCTGATTTGAAAGATTTGTCGCTTGTAAATCTCTCGCGACTTGATGGTGCCGCTTTCCGGACACTATTTGCAGGCACGCCGATTAAGCGCACGGGGCGTGATCGCTTTCTGCGTAATGTTCTCATCGCTATGGGTAATTCAGGTCACCCCGAAATGATTCCGGACATCGAACGTTGTCTTGAAGATCCTTCCGCTTTGGTGCGCGGGGCGGCAATCTGGGCTTTGGCGCAACTCGTATCACCTGCGCACTTTAACGCGACGCGGGAGGCGCATTTGCCGCGTGAGACAGATTCCGAGACCTGCGCTGAATGGCTTGCTGGAAGGGATGCGTCATGAAACTCGTCGTGTTCGGCCTGGGATTTTCGGCAAAAGCCTTTGTTGATTTTGCTACGTCACGATTTTCAACCATCACGGCGACAGTAACGTCACAAGAGAAAGCCGCGCGGCTCACAAAAGACGCCTGTCATGTGGTTGTCTTTAATGATGAGTATGCGGATGCGAAGATTGAAAACGCTTTAGCGCAAGTCGATGCGGTATTGATTTCAATCGGGCCGGATGAGCGAGGCGATCCGGTGCTGCGCCGCTTCGCGCGTCACATCGAACAATCAAAAACCATTCGCTGGATCGGTTATCTCTCAACCATTGGTGTTTATGGTGACGCACAAGGCGGATGGGTTGATGAGACGACGCCGCCAACGCCGAGCCATGCGCGCACGAACATGCGTGTAAAAGTCGAACAGGAATGGCTCGCTTTAGGCGAACGCGCGGCGAAGCCGGTGCAGATTTTTAGACTCGCGGGAATTTATGGGCCTGGCCGTAATCCGATACTCAATCTCGTGCAACGTGCGCAACGCATCATCAAGCCGGGGCAGGTATTCAACCGCATTCATGTTGATGATATTGCGCAAACACTTCTCGCTTCCCTTGCAAAGCCATGCGCCGGCGCTGTCTATAATGTAACCGATAATGAACCCGCGCCGCCCCAAGATGTTTTGACTTATGCGGCAGAACGGATGGGTGTTGAACCACCGCCTGAAATTCCCTTCGAGAAGGCCGTGATGAGCGAGATGGCGCGAAGCTTCTATGCGGACAATAAACGCGTGTCCAATCGCCTTATCCGTGAGGAGTTGGGTGTTACTCTTCTCTACCCCACCTATCGTGAAGGCATAAAAGCACTTGCCGAAGCCGGTGAAGGCCGCGCGCTTTTGAAAAAATAAACGCAGACACAAAATTTTTGCTATGACTTTCGCTCTTGGCAAATTTTACGCGTTAGCATTATCGTGAAGAGACAGACTATCGAGGTCGCCATGGCTAAATTTCGCATCGCTCTCATCGCGCATGATCAAATGAAAGACCGCATGGTCGAATGGGCAGAAAAACATCGCGCGCAATTGGCGCAATGCGATATTGTGTCAACGGGCACAACGGGCGGCCGCATCATTGAGCGCTGCCCCGAGCTTGAAATCAAACGGATGAAAAG
>RFXE01000111.1 GCA_009921785.1 Alphaproteobacteria bacterium | reverse complement strand
ACCGCTTTAGCGAAAAACCTCGAATGGTTGATGCGGCGGAAATTACAGCGCGCACGAGCCATCCGGTCGGTGGGGTTTGTCCCTTTGGCCTTGCTGAACCACTTAAGATTTATGCCGATGAAAGCCTAAAGCGATTTGATATTGTTATTCCAGCTGCGGGCGCGACCAACGCTGCGGTTAAAATTGCACCTAATCGGCTTGCTACTTTGGTGAACGCCGAATGGATCGATCTCGCGAAACAAGAGATGTGATTATTCTGATCGTGCTTTAGCGTCCACCGTAACGGCCGGGCGATCAAGAAGCTTCGAATTCGGTTGGCCACTCAACCCCTCGCGCGCGAGATGATTAACCTGACGCAATGTACCATGTGCAAAAGGATCAGTTGCTGCACGAATAGCTTCAAGCGTAGATCGGAGCGCGCGAATTTCCTCAACCGCTTCTTGGAGAAGATGGTCTTGCGGCTCATGCTCCAAATGAACTCGATCAATCAAAGACGTTTTAGATTTAATCGGACGATTAATAACGCGCGCAACAAATTCACGTAAAAGATCGTGATGGCGTCCCTGGTGCCACTGCGGTATCAATGACGGCGTGTCATACCAATCCTGCGCACTCTCGGGATGACATCCAATCAACCCCACGCGATTGCTGATAATGGCCATCGGATCGCCATTGCTATAGCGCGCAATAACATCAAATGAATCACTATCGCTTAAAAAAGTGCAGCCATCATAGAAGAACATTGAATCAGAAGCGCCCTCCCATTCGATCCGCAACGTCGTTTTAAAAGAGCGTCTGATTTCTGCGCGTGGACGAGTGATATATTGCACGCATTCCGTCTGAGGCAGCAGACCAAAATAATTGCGGCCACCCCAATAAGCGCCCATACAGATACCGAGATAGGCGCCACCTCTTTGAACAAACGAGCTTACAAAATCACGCCGCAACGCGAAAAGCGAATGGAAGCGTTGCGCATCACCTTCGCCGCCCGGCATGACAAGAAGATCGAAACCTTCGAGACCGGCCGGTGTAATTTCGGAAAGCCCGATGAGACTGACATCATGGTCACGGGCTAAGACTGACGCCACTGCCGCCGCACATTGGCGCGAGCAAAGCGGATGGTGTTGAAATACTGCAACCTTGGCCATGCCCCGATCATCCCGCCTCACCCGTTGCGGATCAAGAGGCGTGTCCCGAATAAGCGAAACTCCGCACCGGATTTTTCCAAAGGTATATTTGCTTTTACCCTAGTCTTAATCCTTTATACCGAAAATGGCGCTCATTACGTCACGCTCAGAGCAAAGCGCTGATCACAAGCTCATAATCATCTTCAATGTAGTTTGAGGCGTGGTCGTACAACTTGATTGACATGGCCAACAAGAATGAGTGCCACACCTTTGATAAGACCATGAATACCAATCAAATGTTTCCGGTAGAGGCTAAGATAAACAAAGCGCGCAATGCGTCCTTCGACCGCCATGCGCCCCCCAACGAGATTGCCCATCAAACTGCCTACCGTTGAAAAGCGGCTTAACGAGACGAGTGAGCCATAGTCGCGATAGATAAAGGGTTTCAATGGCTTCTTGGTGATCATCGCAATAATGTTTTGATAGGCGGTAATGGCCATTTGTGCTGCCGACTGTGCGCGTGGCGGAATCGGACGCTCCGCATCTTCTGGTTTGAAAAACGCGCAATCCCCAATCGCAAAAATATGATCATCAAGTGTCGTTTGAAGCGTAGGGCGAACTTTAATCTGCCGCGCTGGCGTTGTCTCAAAGCCCTGCAAATGTTCGACAACATCCGTACCTTTCACACCGGCTGCCCATAACTTCAAATCGGCCTCTATGACATTCCCGTCCTTAGTGACGAGCCCTTCTTCAGTAACGCATGCGATTTGAGTTGATGCCAACACATTAACACCGAGCGCTTCAAGTTCACGACGTGCCGAAGAAGCAATCCCTTCAGGCAGCGCCGGCAAAATACGCGGACCAGCTTCAACCAATGTCACCTGCAAACGCTCTTCATCAAACACTTCGAGACCATAATGTCGCAAGCCAGCGGCAGCATTGAATAATTCAGCAGCAAGTTCAACACCCGTCGCGCCGCCGCCAACGATGGCAACCTTAACATAGGAATCCGTTTGCGGATCTGCTTCCAGACTCCGCGAAACACGTAAGCAATTATTCAAGAGTTTTTGGCGAAAGCGGTCAGCCTGTTCGCGATTATCAAGGAACAGACAATGATCTTTCACGCCTTGTATTCCGAAATCATTCGACATGCCGCCAAAGGCCAGAACAAGATAATCATAGCGGATGCGATGGCGAGAAATGAGCTCAGAGCCGTCTTCATCTTGTATCGGTGCAATGATGACTTCGCGTGCTTCACGATCAATATTTTCGAGCGATCCATAAAAGAACCGATAATTCCAACGATGTCCATGACTGCGATAGCCGACTTCATCGAGATTGGCATCGAGCGATCCAGTCGCCACTTCATGCAAAAGGGGCTTCCAGATATGAGTATGATTCCGTTCAACGAGAATGACATCATAGTCATCGCGCCCGAGCCGCGCTCCTAAGAGGCGAACGAGATGAAGGCCTCCTGCGCCCCCGCCAACAACAACAATTTGCGTTTTCATAATGAGTCTATCCAATCAAACAGGGGCAAAGCCGATTTCAATAAATTTATGGCGGGAGGTTCTAATAGAAGAGAGCGGTAATCATCGCCAGCAATAGACTGACAACGATGAGTGTAACAAGACGACGAAGCGAGAAATACCAGAGCGGTATTATTCCCGATTTAAGGAGTCTGTAATCCAGAAAGAGCAGATAAATAAAACACAGCGCATGAAGTGCAACGGCGCCCGTGGCCGGAAGAATAAGCAGCCCCGCCCATGCAACGAGCGTAACGAGATTACTCTGAACCATCAGGTTGATGGGCGATTTTTTGCTAAAGACGAGGAATAGGCCCCATTGCGTGCCGCCTAGAAAGGCGATGATCAACGCGGCATAAGTCGAGGCTATATACGCGACATCAAAAGATGCTACAGGAAAAAACACGAGCACAAGCGAGCCAAGAAAGGGCAAAGCGCCGCTCAATGTCAGAATTTTCGTTCGCGTGACGGCGGTTTGTGTCATGTCAAAGTTAAAATTCGTCATAGTCATACCAACTCCCGCAAAATCGACGGGACTTTTTCTTTGAATGAAAAAAATCCTTTTGTGGCGTAAGGCCAAAATATCTCGTCCCATATTCGCCGATATTGAACCAATGCTAGGCCTGCGGTACTCAGTTCCGTTTCGAAAGAGTGAAGCCAATTATAAGCCAAACCCTCAGGCGCATAGGGCGTAACAATCTGCTTTATCGCTTTACTCTTCGCATATTCGATAAGTTGATTTGTATTGCCCGTGGAAAGGGAAATCAGCGGCAGATCATATTGATATGCGACGCGATTTTTAAGATCATCGTAAGATGCGGCAATAAATTCATGCGCCTTATCTCCCCAGAAAAGATACCGATCATTCACAAAGAAAACGGCTCTTACATTTTCTTTCTTTAGCGGAATCAATTCGGGGTGAAGATCATCAGCGTGAAGCAGGAGTATCGATTGTGCATCGGACTCAAGAGGCTTCAAGGTCGAAAGTGTTTTGGGCGCAGCAAGCGGCGATTCAACATGTGCTTCAGCGCTTAGGGCAAGGCCCTTGGGAAAAAAACGTCCATTCGTGAAGCGTGCGATATTTTCTGTCGTGGCGAGATAGGTTTTGCCGGGCGTTTGCAAACCTGCGACCCACCGCCATGACAACGTATTGCTCGCAGCATCCGCATCGAGAAGATGGCGCAAAAAGAACGCTGCTCCCAAAACCCAAGGCAGCTTCAATGTAAAGATCCATATCGAGGCAAACCACATGCGCGCGTGATTATGAAGATAGCCAGTTTGTACAAGCTCCTTGGCCCAATCATCAAAGCCTTCGATGCCTGTCGTCCCCTGCTCGGCGGCCCGTATCGCAGGATTGTCCCGATATTTCTCTTTCAAAACATCATATTCGCGCTCATAGCGTTGCCAGACCTCAGGGCGCATTGCGAGCCAGCCTTTCCAGTAAGTCCGCCAGAGAACTTCCTGAATAAATTTCTCGGCTGCCTCATAGGAGTGATGCTGAAGCACCGCGCTGACAGTTTCTTCTTCTGTAATCAATCGATAGCGAAGATAGGGTGAAAGACGCGAAACTGTAGCGGGTTGATCCGGCCCATAATCCGTATTGCGCCCTGCCGCATAAGGCGCACCCGCAAGCGGAACAAATTCCGAAAGTCTCTGCAATCCGGCCCCACGCGAAGGGGGAAAGGATAAAGATGACAGAAGCATCGCCGTCATGTCATCTCTCGCTTATGGTTTGTAAGGGTGAGTTCTGTCTACGCGCGAGCGGCACGGCGGATCACGCGGATCCTCATCATCACCAAATCAAACGACGGCACGCTGTGAGGAGAAGGAGACTTGCCTTCAATAAGGCTCGTCCGCACCACCGCGGGCGCGATATCGGGGCAAACTGAGTCGCCAATAGAGAGCCGTGGCCCGTAAGCCGAAGGCGGCAATAAAGCCGGCGAAGACGGCACCATCAGCGCTTACGCCTACACCCGTCAATAAAACATAGACAAGAGCGCCGACCAAAGCGGCCGTGATGTAGATTTCTTGCCGCAAAATGATTGGGCTTTCACCGCCGAGAATATCGCGAATAATGCCCCCAAAGGTCGCGCTCGCAACACCCATGGCCACGGCGATTATGGGATGCGCGCCATGGGCAAGCGCATTGCCTGCACCTGTAACGGCAAAGAGCGCCAGCCCGACCGCATCAAGCCACAGCAGGGAGCGATAGCGATGATGCAAAATATGGGCGACGAAAAAGGTCGCCAAAGCCACAAGAACGCAAGCAACAAGATAGGCCGGTTGCGCGACCCAAAAGATCGGCTGCACGCCGAGCAAAACATCACGAATAGTGCCGCCACCAATGCCTGTCACGCTGCCGAGCAACGCAAAGCCGACAATATCCATCTCTTTGCGCGAGGCGACCAAAGCGCCTGTTACAGAGAAAATACAGATCCCGAACCAATCGAGAAGACTAATAAGCTGTTGAACCATGGCCGAGGTCTAGCATAGGTCGACGGCGGCAGATAGATTACCCGCCCAACAAGTAAGGAGACGGCGTTTTGCCGGACTCGGACGACAATGCCATCACTCGGCGGCGTTTTGTCGATTTTCCAAAAAATTTATCATGGATTTTTTAAAATAGATGCACATGAGATTTTCATGGACATCATGATTATTCGTTGAAGATGATCCATAGCCCAAGGCGATTTCCAATATGGCGAATTTGATTAGAAGATCCATCTGATCCTTCTTCTCATATTTCATAATCTCCATACCGATCTCAGCCTTCGATTGCGCACTGTCTCGGTTCTGGCTTCCGACCTTGCTCAAATAGCGCTCGACCAAATTCTGAAATTTGGGATCGCGGCTTTCCAATATGCCCCGATATCGAGACTCGTGATGCGACCCACGACCAAAAATCGACACAACATTATCGTCGCCATCGCTCCAATCGGAGCCCATTTGCGAATCCTTTGTTCTGGCCAAAGCCCCTTCGCAGCAAGAGGGACTGCCAAATTGGTGTGATTTTTAGGGACTTTGAGAGCATGTAGGGATAATACTTATCCATTAATTTGCATCGCTACAAATCTTATTTTTAGGTGTTAGAGGGGCATGTGTGCCGCGGGTTTAGCTCACCGCGCCTGATTCAATTATTTCATGAGACTATGCAAATTAATCATATATTAGAGATTTATGCACCTATTTTAGAAGCCATTCAGTTCAAACCTCACCCGCCCTTCAAACCCTCAAGGATCGGGAAATAGCACTACAGTGAGCTACCATCTCGTACTCAACCTCATTGAAGAAGAGCTATAAAATATCCTTTTCATAGGTGATCACCCCTTTCTAAGTCGCGGGGCTTGGAAGCAAGGTCGCCAAAAAGA